>CAIWTI010000039.1 GCA_903915545.1 uncultured Actinomycetes bacterium
ACGTTGCCGTCGTCATCGCGCTTGAAGCCGTCATCGTCGTGACGCTTGAAACCGTCATCGTTGTCGCGCTTGAAACCGTCGTCGTCCTTACGCATGAGGCGTCCTTTCATTGGTAAACGTCCGAGCCCCCCCCCTGGCCTGCGAGGGGAGCGCGAGAGTAGCATCGAAATCGGCCTCCCACAACCGCTAAAGGGGTGACGCTTTCGCAGCGAAGTGGTGAATGCCAAATCAGACGCTAGGAGTCGGATTCGTGGATGCGCGCGAGGCCGTGATGGCGAAGGATCCACACGAAATCAGCGAGAGAATCGCTGCCACGAACTTCGGTGCGATGGAGCGCCAACGGGGCGTCCAATTGCTGACGTGCGCCCTCATGCGTCGTCAGCGCAACCGTGTAACCCGCATCCCGAACGAGCGCTTCCACCTGGGCGTTCGTATCGCCGTACGGATAGGAGAGAAGCCGCACGGAATGGCCGAGCTGCGCCTCTAGAGCGCGTCGCGACCCCACGAGCTCGTGTCGCACCACACTCCCGGGTGCGACACTCAGGTCGCGGTGGGTGACTGTGTGCGACTCAACCGCTATCCCGTCACGTTCCAGGAACGTCAGGTCGGGCCACGTGAGGAAGCTCGGATCGCCGTTCGAGGTTCGGCTCGTGATCACAAATGCGATAGCGGGGAACGCAAGCGCGTGCAAGACCGGTGCGGCGTTTTCGAGTACATCGCGGTATCCGTCATCAAACGTGATCACGATGGGGTGGCTCGGGAGCGGTGCGCCATGGGTGATCGCCCCTTCAAGCTGCGCAGCGCTCAACGGGTGGTACCCACTGCGCGCGAGCCAGGTCATCTGGCGTGCAAAGGCCGCAGGAGAGACCGTGAGTTGCAGCGTCACCTTCGGCAGCGTGGATTTGCGTGCGTCGATCCGGTGATAGGTCAAGATCGGGATGTCGCGAACGGCGCCCCGAGGTGCGATCGTCGCGGGCAGTGGAGCCGCGAGCAGCAGCGTGATCGCCGCGGCAAGGCCTGTGAGGCGAGCGGTGCGCCTTCTAGGACGTGGCGCGTACAAGTGCGGCGACGGATTCGGCATGGAAGTGATGAGCGAATGGGCGGGCGCGTTCGAGGCGAACACGCTCGCGCATCCAGTCAAGCTTCTCACGCGACTTCGCCTGCGTGCATTCGCCCTTCAACACCCAATCCGAAACTAACCCACCATTCACTTCCAAGAACGAGATCGAGTCGGCTGCCTGCATCAGATCGCCCTCAGCTGATCCGCCGAACTCGTGCTCGCAAATCGGCTGCTGAACGCTCGCGGCAAGCTCTGCCGACGCGCCGTTGGCGGTGAGCCATTCGCTCACGACAACGGCCGAACGGGACGCGTGCGCGTCGTTGTAGGCGCGGTCATCCCACGCCATGTTCGCCTTGTCGAGTGCAGGGCCGCCCGGCACCGAGCGCTCAAGGTCGTGCGTCGCTGCCGCGATCACAAGATGCTCGGGTGCGTCGGGGGCAAGGAAGAGCAGCCAGTCGGCGGCGCGGCGCATGTGCTCACCGTCGTAGTACGGCTTGATCCATTCCTGAACGAGCGGCCATAGCCGGAGGAACTCGTCGCTGAACGTGCGCTCGGCAGGAAGGCCGCGGGGGGCGATGTCGGTCATGACTTGCCGCGTCCCGTGAGGCGACGCCAGCCCGTGGCGCCGTCTGTCTCGTCCTCTCCGGGAGCAGCCGTCGCTGTCGTGCCACCAAGCTCAAGCTCAAGGGCGCGCGCAAATGCCGCTGTGATCTGGTCGGCCTGGCGCGCGACAACCTTCGAGCCGACCGCGCCGAGCATGCCGCCAAGCGCCACGTCGGCATCGAGCGAGATGAGCGTTCCCCCGTCGGGGGCGTCTTCAAGGCGCACCGTGTTCGTGGCGCGTACGTTGCCGTTGGCGCCGCGAACGGTGCGACCCGTCGCTTGGAACTCGATCAGCTCGAGGTCGACGCGCTTCGTGATCTTCATGCGCGTGTCGAACGTTGCTGAGAGCGGGCCGAGGGACTGCGTAATCGTGACGCGGGAGTTCTCCTCGTCGATCACCTCCACGTCCTCGACGCCCGGCATGCAGCGCGCAACGCGGGCGATGTCCTGGAAGAACGCCCAAATCTCGGCGCGTGGTTCGCTGACAGTGAATGACTCTTGGACTTTCATGCGCGGCCTCCCTTTGCAGCGGCATCGGCCAGTGCCCGCCACACGGCCTCGGGGGTGACGGGGAGGCGGGAGAGCTCGATCTGGGGGTCGCTGAGGGCGTCGCACACGGCGTTGACGATGGCTGCTCCGGGCGGAATCGTGCCGATCTCGCCCACGCCGCGGACGCCGAGCGGGGTCACGGGCGAGGGCACTTCGGTGTGGAGCAGCTCAACGTGCGGCAAGTCGGCAGCGGTAGGCGCGAAGTAGTCGAGGAGTGAGCCGTTCAGAAGCTGCCCCGTGTCGGGGTCGTAGCGAAGCTCTTCCATCAGCGCCGCTCCAAATCCCTGCGCGAGCGCTCCGAGCACCTGTCCTTCGACGAGCATCGGGTTTACCGGGACACCGCAGTCATGCACCATCACGAACCGCTCGATCGTGAAGTCGCCTGTCTCAGGATCGACGGCGACAACTGCCGCAGCGCTGCCAAACGCGTACGCGGCGGCCTGAGGTTCGTAGTAGGCGGTCGCTTCAAGGCCTGGGGCTTCGCTTGGTGGAATGCCTTGGCCGAGGATCGCGGTCGAGAACACGTCGGCGAGCGGGACCGTTGGGCCATCGCTGTCCCGTGGGCCAATGTCTGTGCCGCGTACTGCGAGCGAGGTTGGATCGTCGATTTCGAGCAGCCACGCGGCGATGCGGAGCGCCTTCCCGACGAACTCGAGTCCGGCAAGCTCGATCGCGCCTGCCGCTGCAATCGTCGTGCGCGACGCGAAGCCACCGGTGTTGACGGGTGACGCGCCGGTGTCGCCGGTGTGCACGCGAACGAGCCCGGCGTCGATCCCCGTGACCTCCGAGAGGAGCTGCGCAAATGTGGTCTCCGAGCTCTGGCCAAACGATGACACACCCGTGATCAGGTCGATGCCGCCCGAGCGGTTGGCGCGCAGCGTCACGCCTTCGTGCGCACCGAACTGTGAGCCACGGTTCGCCAGGAAGCGTGCGCTCGGATAGCCCGTGCGCTCGATGAAGCACGACAGCCCGACACCGGTGAGTCGCCCGTCAGCGCGTGGGCCGCGGCCGGCCGCACGCAGAGCGTCGTATCCGACCCGCTCGGTCGCCATCCGCAGCGTCGCCGCGTAATCGCCGCTGTCGAGGATCGCTCCCGTGTGGTTTGTCCACGGCAGATCTTCGGGGCGCAACAGGTTCTGGAGGCGCAGGTCGAGCGGGTCACGGCCCAGCTGACGCGCGATGCGATCGATCAGCACCTCGCGCACGAAGTTCGACTCGGGCTGGCCGTAACCGCGGTAGGCGCCAATTGGGGTTTTGCTCGTGACGGTGACGAGGCGCTCAGTACGGATGTGCTCGACGTTGTAGGGGCCGCCAAAGGTGATGCTCGTGAGCTGGGCCGACCCAAACGGTGAGTTGAGCGCTCCCAGGTCAGTTGCGTACGCGTTCGTCATCGCGGTGAAACGGCCGTCGGCGGTGG
This sequence comes from uncultured Actinomycetes bacterium, assembly GCA_903915545.1. GTDB lineage: Bacteria > Actinomycetota > Thermoleophilia > Gaiellales > Gaiellaceae > PALSA-600. Next base: position 3,630 of record CAIWTI010000039.1, read on the forward strand.
CGCCGATGCTCGCGTCGTGGACAGATTCGCGCGCATGGGTGGAGGCCCGGAAGTGTTCAGTCCGGTCTTCAACCCACTTCACCGGTCGGCCAAGTTCCAGGGCGTGGAGGCAGGCGAGGACGTCCTCGGGGTAGATCCCCAGCTTCATGCCAAAGCCGCCACCGACATCGTCCGTGAGCACGCGGATCGAACCCTCGTCGAGCCGCAGCGCTTCGGCGAGCTGCTTGCGCACAAGGTGTGGGGTTTGGGTCGAGTGCTGGACGATGAGCTCGCGCGCACCCTGCCGCCACTCAGCCACAACCGCACGGCCTTCCATTGGCAGTGCCGTCACGCGATTGACGAAGAAGCGGTCACTCGCAACAACGGCCGAGGCAGCGAGCTCGCCGTCGGGGTTGCCGCGCTCCTGGTTATTCGTGACGAGTCGGTTGGTGGCGAGCTCGTTCGGGTGTAGGAGGGGCGCGTCTGGCTCCATGGCCGAGACGACGTCCGACACGTGGGGGAGCGGGTCGAACTCGACGTCGATCAGGTCAAGCGCGTCCTCGGCAATCGCCCGGCTCTGTGCGACGACGCTGACAACCGGCTGGCCTTCGAAGTGGGCGACGTCGGTCGCGAGTGCGAAGAACGGCAGGTCGGGTGCGCCGGGAACGGGACGGAGTACAGAGATCGGCTCGGAGCGTTCGGCGACCTGGGAGCCGACGAGGATCTGCTCAACCCCTGTGAGCTCAAGCGCAGCAGAGATGTCGATCGAGACGACCTGTGCGCGAGGGAATGGGCAGCGAAGGACGGCCATGTGGAGCGCCTGAAAGGGGTGGAGGTCGTCGACAAAGCGGCCCTCGCCGCGCAGGAGCCGGTCGTCTTCGACGCGAGGGAGCGACACGCCAAGACCTGTTCCGGCGGCGGTGTGCCGGTGGAGGAGGTCAACCACGCGCCGCTACCTCTGCGAGGTGATCTTCGGCCGCCTCGATGATCGTCTCGTAACCGGTGCAGCGGCAGATCACTCCGGCGAGCTCACCCCGGAGCTCTTCCCGCGACAACGCACCGCCGCGGCGTTCGAGTGCGGTGATTGTCATCAGGAAGCCAGGGGTGCAGTAGCCGCACTGCAACGCGTGGGCGTCCTTGAAGGCCTGCTGGAGCGGCGAGAGCTGATCCCCGGTTGCAAGCGATTCGACCGTCTCGATCTCGGAGCCGTCTGCCTGAACGGCGAGGGTGAGGCACGACTTGAGTGCGACCCCGTCGGAGATCACCGTGCAGTTCCCGCACGCGCCTTGCTCGCAGCCAACGTGTGTGCCGGTGAGTCCGAGGTCGTGGCGGAGAAAGTCGGCGAGGTGCACGCGCGGCTCGACATCAGCATCGACGGAGCGCCCGTTCACGGTCAGGGTCACGTGCACCTTGTCAGACACGGTCGCCTCCATCGCGAAGGCGCTCGAGAGCGCGACGGACGTGGACGCGCAAGAGATGAACGCGGTACTCGGCGGACGCGCGAACGTCGTCGGAGGGATCGGCGACATCGACAGTTGCCTCGACGGCGGCCGCGATCTCGGCATCGCTGAGCGAGGTGCCTTCGAGCACGGCAGAAGCGTCCTCAGCGAGGATCGCTGTCGCTTCGACGCCCGAGGCTGCAAGGCGCACGCCCGTGAAGCCCTCGCCCGTGCGAGTGGCGGTGACCGCCACGGCAAGCACCGCGAAGTCGTTGTGGCGCCGTGTCACTTCCGAGAAGGCAAAGAGGCTCGGTGCGGTGGGGAACCGCACCTCGACGATCAGCTCGTCGGGCTCGAGCGACGTCCAGTACGGCCCCAGTAGGAGTTCGTGAACCGGCACCTCACGGGTTCCGCTCACGCTCTGGACGAGCACGCTTGCGCCGAGCGCCAGACACGCCAAGGGCATCTCGCCTACGGGATCGGCCTGCGCAAGGCTGCCGCCGATGGTTCCGCGGTTGCGCACCTGCCGATCGCCGATGTGGCGCGTGACGGTGGTGAGGAGCGCCAGGTGGGCCGCGATGTCGGCTGATGCCTCAAGCGTCGAGTAGCGCGTGAGCGAGCCGATCGAACCACCTTCAGGCCCAATTGCAACGGTGTCGAGTCCAGGAATACGGTTGACGTCGACAACGGCGGTCGGCCGCATGAGCCGCATGTTCAGCATCGGCACGAGGCTCTGGCCACCCGCGAGGACGCGCGCCATCCCTTCGTGTTCGGCGAGTGCCGTGACGGCCTCAGCTACCGAGCTCGGTCGCACGTACGCGAAGGGTGCCGCCTTCACGCATCATCCTTCTTGGGTGCGACGAAGCCGCCCATGAACGTTCCAAAAACGTGATCGAGCGGGTTCGACGAAACGGCCGTCGACTCGCGTTCGCGCTGACTCCACACCGTCTCGGGCCGGACCTGCAACACATGAACCTTGTCGGTCTCGTCGACGGCCCACTCGATGTCCTGCGGGGCGCCACGATGTCGCTCGA
>CAIWTI010000040.1 GCA_903915545.1 uncultured Actinomycetes bacterium
GGCAAGACGACGACGCTGCGTTCGATCAACGGGTTGAACCGGCCGCGCCAGGGATCAATCAAGTTTGAAGGCCGCGACATTACGCAGACGCCCGCGCACGAGATCGTGCGGAAGGGCATCGCGCAGTCACCTGAGGGCCGTCGCCTGTTCCCTCGCATGACGGTCGTCGAGAACCTCGAGATGGGTGCGTTTCAGCGCAACGACAAGTCGGGCATCAAGGAAGACATGGAGCGTGTCTTCGGTCTCTTCCCCCGCCTCGCCGAGCGCAAGACGCAGAACGCCGGGACGATGTCGGGTGGCGAGCAGCAGATGTGCGCGATCGGTCGCGCGCTGATGGCGCGCCCGAAGCTGTTGCTTCTCGACGAGCCGTCGCTTGGGTTGGCACCGATCTTCGTCGAGAAGATCTTCGAGATCGTGAAGACGATCAACGAGGAAGGCGTCGCGATCTTGCTTGTCGAGCAGAACGCGCTGATGGCGCTCGACCACGCCGACCGTGGGTACGTCCTTGAGACGGGACGCATTGTGTTGAGCGACGATGCTGAGTCGCTGAAGACGAACGAGCAGGTTCGCAAGACCTACCTCGGCGAGTCGTAACGCCGGTTGTCGTCTCACGCCGCTCGTAGGATGCGGGCGTTGCGTACTGCACTTGGGATAGCGGTTGCGGGTGGCCTGGGGTCGCTTGCCCGGTATGGGCTTGGGGCGTTCATCACGCGGCGTCATCCAGGTGAGTTCCCGTGGGGCACGTTTGCGGTGAACGTTCTTGGGGCTTTTGCCATGGGGTTGATCTTCACGCTCGCAACCGAGAAGTGGCAGCTCGCTCCGTGGCTGCGGCTTTCGCTCACGGTTGGCTTCCTCGGCGGCTTTACGACGTTCTCGACGATGGCGTTCGAGGGCTACAGGCTGAGCGCCGACGACCTGCCTGGACTGACCGCGCTGTATCTGGTTGGTTCGATCGCGCTCGGCCTTGTGGCCGTCTACGGCGGGATTCTCACCGCCCGCGCCCTGTAACTCGCAGCTCGACGGGCAATTTCTGCGGGCAGATCTGCGGGCCGATCTGCGGGCCGATCCCTACGGGCGCGCGCGGGCCGTCGCATCCCCACGCCTGTCCCCCGCGGACACGTCCTGGGGACAGTCCCCATTCGTTGGGTGCTGCGCAGTCCGACGCGCGAAGTTCGCCGCACACGAGGCGCGCAGGCCGCCAACGCCTGGCAGAGGAACATGTTGCGCGCCAGAGCATTCTGTGACGGATTGCGACATCGAATTCGAGTGGCGGCTACCCAGGCGAACCCTTGTTTTTCGTGCGCCGGGAGATGGGGAACGCAGGAACGCTGTTGCGCCTCCTGCGCGATATCCAATACCGAATTGTTCGCCGAATGTGCGGCCTACGAGCCGACGCGCAGCGGGAAGTAGGGCGGCGAGAGCAGGAAGCCGATTCGTTCGGCACCGCGTCCTTCCGCCATCGCGAGCGCCGCAGAGACACCGTGCGCGGGAACGAGTCCGAGGTGCCGCGCCGTCTGCGCATCCCGGCAGCCGGCGACAACAACGGCCCCCAGTCGGTCGGCGGTCGAGAGGCACGCGCGCCACTCGGCAAATGGCGCCAGCGGGTGCACCGAGCGGCCGTCGCGATACGCGGCGATGGCGTGGGAGTCGGCGAGAGCGTCGGCCTCGGCCTCGCGAAGCGCATCAGGGTCGCGCGCGCCGCGGTGGTCGGAGAAGAGGATGCGGTACGGCGTCTGGCTTGGCCGCGGAAAGCGCTTCTGTAGGTCGTGCAGCAGGATCGCCGTGCCGCCGTCCCGCACGGGGAACGCGTCACGCCACATGCGAAGGGCGAGCCCGAGGCCGAGATAGGCGGCCGACACGGGGTTCGGTCGTTCGCGCGGGAACGACAACGTCGTCGACGGAATGCCGATCACGATCGCGTCGAGCGGCTCGTCGAGTGAAGCGCCCTTGAACTCGACGCCGCGCAGCAGCGCCTCGGCGTGCGCCGCCGACACCGAGCCACCGTAGACGGCAGCCGCCGAGAGCTCGCGTGGCAGGCCGTCGATCAATCGCGCCCGCGTCCAGCCTGGAAGCAGCGAGAAGCCCCGGCGCAGGCGCGAGCGGGCAATCCGTTCGAGCAGGTCGTCGGCGTAGGGGTAGCCGCCAAAGACGTGGGGTAGGTTCAGCACCAGCGATACCCCAAAAACGGGGACGCGAGCCGAGAGCAGCCGGACGAGGTCGTGCGCGAGTTCCCAGCCAGGCGAGCCGCCTGCCTCAAGCAGCGACGGTGCCGCCCCGACGCGCTGCGCCTCGTAGCCGCAGGCACGTAAGAGGGCCGCCGGGCCACCATTCAGGGCCGTCTCGGCTGCCGTCACGGCAACGACTAGATCTGCTTCGACGAGTGCGGGAGAGACCCGCAGGGGGACGCGCGTGTGGCCAAGGTCAACTAGGTCGCTCCCCGCGGTGTCGTGCACGATCACGCGCCCGCGGAACCTCCGTCGAAACGGCGCCGGCACGAGCAGCCCGATCTCGCGGGGCGACAGCCGGCGGCCGAGCCCGCCAGCGACGAGGATCGTCACCTGCGTGATCCCGAGTCGTTCCAGCTCGTCGATCGTTGCCTCGATCGCTTCGTGCCGCGGATCGGAGGCGGCAGACGGGATCGGTAGGAGCGGGTGTTCGATCACAACCGTGGCGGTACCACCCTTGGTGATGAGCGATTCGAGCGGCGGCCCTGCGAGCGGGAAGCGCATCGCCTCGCGTACAGCGGCGCCGACATCGGCAATCGCCGAGGGTGGGGCGGGAGGCCGCAGGACGACGCCACCGCGCGACGTGTCGACGACGGCCAGTCTCCCGCCGGAGAGCATCGGAACGCGGGTCACGCGGCATGGCCGAGTAGCATCAGGCGAAGTGTCGCCGAAGACCACGACAGGGGACGAGCTGGAGCTCGACGACGGGCCCGCCCGTGGGTCGGCACTCTTTCTCGTCGATGGGAACAACCTCGCGTACCGCGCGTTCTTTGCGCTGCCCGAGGAGCTTGCGACGAGCGATGGTCAGCCAACCGGCGCGTTGCTCGGGTTCGCGAACATGCTCTTCAAGCTGCTCGCCGACTACAAGCCACAGGGCGTTGCGGTTGCGTGGGATTCGCGCCCGACGCACCGACGCGAGACGGCTGAGGCGGCCGACATCATCTACAAGGATGGCCGCAAGCCGATGCCCGACTTGTTGCGCGAGCAGTTCCCGCACTTTCGGCCGATCGTCGAGGCGTTTGGCTACCGCAACCTGGAGTTCGAGGGGTGGGAAGCTGACGACGTGATCGCGACGATCGCGACACGCGCCGACCACGCGGGCGTCAAGACGACGGTTGTGTCAACCGATCGCGATGCCTTCCAGCTGTGCTCCCCGAACGTGAGCCTGATGATGACGCCCCGTGGTGTTGCTGATGTTCAGGTCTACACACCCGATCGTGTCTTCGCGCGGTACGGCGTCCGCCCCGATCAGGTGCCCGACTTCATTGGCTTGAAGGGCGATAGCTCCGACAACATCCCGGGTGTTCCTGGGATCGGTGACAAGACCGCGGGTGAGCTGATCTCGAAGTACGGCTCGGTGGAGGGTGTAATCGAGCATGCGTCCGAGCTGACACCGGCGCGTTCGAAGAACATCACGGAGAACGTCGAGCAGGCCCGAGTCTCGCGCGACCTCGCGACGATGCGCCGCGATCTCGATATCGACTGCGACCCGGCTGCCCTCGTCCTCTCGCCTCCTGACAGGTCGGAGCTACGCGAGATCTTCCGGCGCTTCGAGTTTCGCAATCTGCTCGGCCGCGTCGATGAGCTTGAGGAGGCGATTCCGTCTGCTGCTCCGGTGGCAGCCGCTGGGTACGCCGTCAGCTGGCACGAAGGGGAGGTGCGGTTCGAGGGTCGCGTGGGGTTCGCTGCTCACGGTGATCGGGCGGCGTTCGCGACCGAGTCGGGTGTGACATTGGGGGCGCGGCCTGCACGCGTTGAGGGCGACCTGATCGTTCACGACGCGAAGGCAACTCGTGCTGACGCGACCGACGACACGCTGCTCGCGGCCTACTTGATCGAGCCAGGTCGTTCGACCTACGCGCTCGAAGATCTCGGTGCCGAATATGGGGTGGAGGTCGTTCCCGAGCCGGTGGCCGATGAGGAGACCGCGGCGCTCGTCCGTGCGGCTGAGTTGCCACGTCGTCTGATCGGCCCGATGTTGGAGCGGCTCGAGGAACGCGGTGCGACCTCGCTCTATCGCAACGTGGAGCTGCCGCTGACGCGTGTCCTGACCGACATGGAGCGCGCGGGTGTCAAGATAGACACCTACCGGATGGGAGAGATCACAGCGCGCCTATCGGAGCGCGTCACCGAGCTTGAGGAGAGCGCGTATGAGCTCGCGGGCGAGGAGTTCATGCTCGGCTCAACTCAGCAGGTAGCCAAGATCCTCTTCGAGAAGCTGGAGCTTCCCGCAGGCCGCAAGGGAAAGACGGGGTATTCGACTGACGCGAAGGTGCTGCGCGGCCTGCGCGGCCGTCACGACGTCGTTCCGGTGATCGAGGAGTGGCGCGAGCTTTCGAAGCTCGTGAACACCTACCTCGTGCCGCTCCCTGCGTTGATCGACGACGCGGACGGGCGCCTCCACACGACGATCAACCAGACCGTGGCGAGCACCGGGCGGCTCTCGACCACCAACCCGAATCTCCAGGCGATCCCCGTCCGCACCGATCTCGGCCGCCAGATTCGCTCGGCGTTCATTGCCGAGGACGGGCACAAGCTGATGTCGGCCGACTACTCCCAGATCGAGCTGCGGATCCTTGCGCACGTCTCGGGTGAGCCGAAGCTGCGCGAGGCGTTCGAGCGCGGAGACGACATTCACCGGGCGACAGCCGCCGAGGTGCTCGGGAAGGATCCGAACAACCTCACGACCGCTGAACGCTCGATCGCGAAGATGATCAACTTCGGGATCATCTACGGGATCTCGGCCTTCGGACTTGCGGACAATCTTGAGATCCCCGTGGGCGAGGCGCAGACCTACATCGACGCGTATCTGGCGCGGTTCCCGCACGTGCAGGCGTTCATCGCCCGCACGATCGAGGAAGCGACACGCGACGGTTACGTGACGAGCCTCCTTGGCCGTCGGCGGCCGGTGCCCGAGATCCGCGCGCAGAATCGGCAAACCCGATCGCTCGGTGAGCGTTACGCCGTGAACTTTGTGATGCAGGGCTCGAACGCCGACATCATCAAGGTCGCGATGATCAACATCCAGGAGCGCCTGCGCAACGAAGGACGAGGTGCCCGGCTCGTCCTGACGGTGCACGACGAACTGCTGCTCGAGGTTCCCGACAACGAGGTCTCAGCGGTCAAGGAGCTCGTACGCGCGGAGATGTGCGGCGCGTTCGACCTCGACCCACCGCTTGCCGTCGACGTTGGTGTCGGCGACAACTGGGCCGACGCGAAATAGCTCCCGCCGTCTCTTATTGACGGCTCTTCGTTGCGGGCCGGTGACGCTGTTGCAAGACTGTTGCCCTCACCGAGACAGATTGGTATGCCCGCGGCCTTTCGCATGCTGGTTCGATCGGTGGGATCTGTGGCGGCGATGAGGAGTTGGGGACGTGCGAATGGGGTTGAGACGGTTGCGGAGTTCCCGCGCTCGCGTGTTGCTTGCCGCTGCGCTCCTAGCGGGCGCACTCGTCGTGGGCCTTGCCCGGGCGACTGTTCCGAACAATATCACGCAGGCGTTCATCCTGGGCGGCAACAGCACGGTCGGCGTTACGTCGGACTTGACGTACGTCTACTGGGCAAACAATGGGGATGGCACGATCGGCCGAGCCAACCTCGACGGTACGAACGTGAACCAGGCGTTCATCACCGGAGCGAGCGGGCCAATAACTGTCGCGGTCGATGCGAGCTTCATCTACTGGGTCAATCAGAACAACGGAACGATCGGCCGGGCGAATATCAACGGCACAGGCGTCAACCAGAGCTTCATCACGGGAGCCAGCACGCCGTGGGGCGTTGCGGTCAACAGCCAGTACATCTACTGGACGAACAACGGCTCGAGCACGGTCGGGCGCGCGAACCTCGATGGCACAGGCGTCAACCAGTCGTTCGTTTCGGCGACGGGGCCGGCCGGGCTTGCCATCGACCCGTCGTACATCTACTGGGCGACGAATGTCGGCTCGCTCGGGCGGGCAAACATCGACGGCACCGGCGCTAACCAGTCGTTCATTACGGGAACGAACATTCCGCTTGGGGTAGCCGTCGACGGCCCATACATCTACTGGGCCAACGCACTTGGCCCGACGATCGGTCGCGCGAACATCGATGGAACGGGTGTGAACCAGTCCTTCATCTCGGCGGCGGCCGTTCGCGGGGTCGGGGTGGGCGGCGACGCGACTCACCTGTACTGGAGCTCTGCGTCGAATGGCATCGGCCGGGCAGGCATTACCGAGCCCGACGTCACACCGCCGGTGATCACGAACTCGATCATCGGGACGGCTGGCACGAACGGCTGGTACACGAGCAACGTGATTGTCGACTGGTTCGTCGACGATTTCGAGTCTGCACCCATCGTCGACTCGGGGTGCGGCACACAGAGCTTCACGTCCGAGACGGCCAGCACGATCTCGGCGTGCGCCGGCCACAGCACGGGCGGCTCGTCGAGCGACAGCCTGACGGTGAAGATCGACAAGACGGCCCCGACGATCTCGATGGCGCCGACCACGTCGCCGAACGGAAACGGGTGGTTTCGGACGAACGTCACTATTCATTTCACCTGTTCAGATGCTGGCCCGTCAGGCCTCGCGGGATCGTGTCCGGCGAACCAGATCTTGAGCAGCGAAGGTCCGAACGTCACCTCCACACCACAAACCGTGTCCGACAATGCCGGCAACACGAGCGCATCGAGTGGGGTGGTGTCGGTCAGGATCGACAAGACGCCGCCAACGATCTCCGCAGCGAATCTGACCCTCAGAGCGACCGGGTCACAGGGAGAGATCGCGACCTTCGCGCCGACGGTGCACGATGCCCTTGACGCGTCGCCGACCGTGGCCTGCTCACCTGCGAGCGGGA
>CAIWTI010000041.1 GCA_903915545.1 uncultured Actinomycetes bacterium
AGCTCGGCGAGAACATTCGCTTCGTTGGTGCCCGCAAGCTCGATGCCGACGACGCCCAGTTCTCACAGTACGTGCATCCGCCCGCGAACAAGATCGGCGTGCTGCTGAAGGTCAAGGGAGGCTCGCCCGAGCTTGCCCGCCAGCTCGCAATGCACATCTCGTTCTCACGCCCGACGTACTCGTCGCGCGATCAGGTGCCCGCTGAGCTCGTTGCGGCTGAGCGCGACATTCTGGAGAAGCTGCCAGAGGTGTCGTCTAAGCCGGACGATGTTCGTGGCAAGATCGTCGAAGGCATGCTCAACAAGCGCTTCTACGCAGAGTCCGTTCTTGGTGAGCAGGCGTGGATTCATGACACCGGCCTCACGGTCGATAAGGCGCTCGCCCAGGGTGGCCTCGATCTCGTCGACTACGCCTGGTACTCGGTCGGCTAATGGCCTCGGCGCCGCAGCCTCTTAACGAGACGGCGCCGCGATTTCGGCGTGTTTTGCTCAAACTCTCCGGCGAAGCCCTTATGGGCCCCGGAGAGTTTGGGCTGGACGCGCCAACGCTCGATGCGCTCGCGAAAGAGCTTGTCGTAGCCGCTGAAGGAGGCCCGCAGATCGCGCTCGTCATCGGCGGCGGCAACATCTACCGCGGCATGGCGGCCGCAGCCGCCGGCATGGATCGGGCGACCGGCGACTACATGGGAATGCTCGCGACAGTGTTCAACTCCCTTGCCGTTCAGGAGGCGCTCGAGCGAAACGGTGCCCACACGCGGGTGCTTTCGGCACTCGACGTTCGTGAAGTCTCGGAGCCGTACATCCGTCGCCGCGCAATCCGGCATCTTGAGAAGAACCGCATCGTCATCTTTGCCGCTGGCACCGGCAACCCGTACTTCACGACCGACACTGCTGCTGCGCTCCGAGCTCTCGAGATCGGTGCCGACGCGATCTTGATGGCGAAGAACGGGGTGCGGGGTGTGTATGACGGCGATCCGCGGATGGATCCGAACGCGAAGTTCCTGCCGGAACTGACGCACCTGCAGGCGATCGAGCGCGGACTGCGTGTCATGGACACAACGGCGCTGTCGCTATGCATGGACAACAACCTGCCGATTCACGTGTTCGAACTCGCGCCCGGCAAGATTGCGCGCGCGCTGTACGGCGACCACGACGGCACGATCATTGCGAGCATGGAAGGAGAGTCACGGTGACGACGATCGAGGAGTTTCTGACCGACGCCGCGGAGCGCATGCAAAAGTCGGTTGACGCCGCGCACGAGCATTTCAACTCGGTGCGTACGGGCCGAGCTTCGGCGGCGCTTCTCGACCGGATCAACGTCGACTACTACGGCACTCCGAGCCCGCTGAAGAACATGGCCACGATCTCGGTGCCAGAACCGCGCATGCTCACGATCCAGCCGTTTGACGGAACGCTCGTAAAGGCGATTGAGAAGGCGATTCAGGAATCTGATCTCGGCCTGACGCCGGCAAACGACGGCAAGATGATTCGCCTACCGATTCCGCAGCTCACCGAGGAGCGCCGAAAGGAGCTCGTGAAGCTCGTCAAGCACATGGCCGAGGAGGGCAAGGTCGCGATTCGCAATGTGCGCCGCGACGTCTTGAAGCACCTCGAGGAGATGGCGAAGAGCGGCGATATCGGCGACGATGAGGAGCGGACTGCCGAGGGGAAAGTGCAGAAGCTGACTGACGACCACGTAACCAAGATCGACGACCTCGTGAAGCGCAAAGAGGCCGACATCATGGAGGTCTAGAAGTCCCTCCGTACCGTGGAACGCGCCCGGTGAAGCTGATCTCTCGTATCCGCACGCTCGCCCGTGTGAAGGCCCTGCCTGAAGGGAATCTTCCTGATGTCGCACAGGTCGTGGCGATCATCATGGACGGGAACGGGCGTTGGGCCAGGCGGCGCGGACTCCCCGTCGCTGCAGGTCACCGCGCCGGGACAAAGGCGCTCCGCCGTACCGTCGAGGCGGCGATCGACCTCGGCATACAGCACGTCATCGTGTACGCGTTCTCGACCGAGAATTGGTCGCGCCCACAGGATGAGGTAGATGCGTTGATGGAGATCTTTGGCGAGACGATTGAGCGTGAGCTCCCCGACCTCGCGGAGCAGGGTGTTCGTGTGCGGTTCATTGGTCGGCGGGATCGCGCACCCGAGAGCCTGCGCGCCCGCATGGAGTCGATGGAAGATCGCACCGAACTCAATTCGCGGCTCGGGCTGTGGATCGCGTTCGACTACGGCGGTCGCGCGGAGCTCGTTGAAGCGACGCGGCGGATTGCCGAGAGTGGGTTGGAGCCGAGCGAGATCGACGAGAACGTTCTCGCGGCGCACCTCTACGCGCCAGAGCTCCCTGACCCGGACCTGCTGATTCGCACGAGCGGCGAACTGCGTGTTTCGAATTTCATGCTCTGGCAGCTCGCGTATGCCGAGCTCGTCTTCGTCGACACGTTGTGGCCCGACTTCGGCGCCGACGCTCTCCGGAAGGCACTCACGGAGTATGCGACCCGGCGCCGACGGTTCGGCGGCCGCTGACCGCGGAAAAGGGGAAGATGCGCGCATGAGCAGCTTCGTCTCACGGCTCGTGGTGGCCGCAATCGGCCTCCCGGTCGTTCTTGGCGCCGTCTATCTCGGGGGCTGGTGGGTTGCGGGCTTGGCGCTTGCCGCCGCGGCGGTTGCCCTGCACGAGTTCTGGATCCTGGCACGTGCGCTGCGTCCGCTTGCTCCGGCGGGGTATCTCGGCGGCATTCTGGCCGTGCTCGGGACCCAGCTTGGCGGCATCGATTGGGCAGTCGGCGGAATGTTGGCCGCCCTTCCGCTCGCGTTCCTCCTGAAACTCGTCTCGGATACCCGTCAGGCGGCGACCACGTCGATTGGTGCGACCGTCCTGGGCGCCTCATGGATCGGGGTGGGATTGGCCTCGTTGCCACTGATTCGCGACGTCGGAGCGCACGGACGACTCGCGCTCTACACGGTGCTGCTCGCGGTGTGGGCGGGTGACACCTTCGCCTACTTCGGCGGACGACTGCTCGGTCGACACCGTATGGCTCCACTCACGTCACCGGGAAAGACATGGGAGGGAGTGATCTTCGGCACCGCGGCGACGGTATTCGTCACCTTCGTCGCGCTCTACAAGCAGCACTACTTGTCGATTACGCAGTCACTGCTACTCGGCGCGGCAATCGCCATTGCGGCGCCTCTCGGCGATCTGTTCGAGTCGCTCCTCAAGCGCGACATGGACGTGAAGGACTCGGGCCGCATTCTTGGCGGGCACGGCGGCATGCTCGACCGTGTCGACGCCCTCCTCTTCGCGGGCCCCGCAGCGTACTTCTGTCTCCTCGCCTTCGCTTGAGGGAAACCCGCCCGGGTACCCTGACCTTGTGACCCGTATCGCCCTGCTCGGCGCGACCGGCTCGATCGGCCGCCAGGCGATTGAGGTGATCGAAGCGAGCCCCAACCTAGAGCTCGTCGCCGCCGCGTCTGGCACCTCGCCGATCGATGGCCTCGCGCCGCTAACACAGACCGGTGGCGACCTCACCGAGCTCCTCGAGCGCGCACAGCCGGATGTTGTACTGAACGCCGTCGTGGGGTTCGCGGGGCTTGCGCCGACGATGTGGGCGCTCGAGCATGGTGTGACGCTGGCACTGGCGAACAAGGAGAGCTTGGTTGCCGCCGGATCGCTTGCGCTCGACGCGCTCGTGCGGGGAGGGGGCTCGATCGTTCCCGTTGACAGCGAGCACTCCGCACTCTTTCAATGCATCCAGCTCGGCGAGCCTGAGTCACTCATCCTCACAGCGAGCGGCGGGCCGTTCCGCGGCAAGACGCGTGAAGAGCTGGCGGCGGTGACGCCAGCACAGGCGCTCGCGCACCCGACGTGGAATATGGGTCCGAAGATCACGATCGACTCTGCCACGCTCGCAAACAAGGGTCTAGAGGTGATCGAAGCGCACTTTCTGTTCGGTGTTCCCTACGACCGCATCGAGGTCGTGGTGCACCCGACGTCAATCGTTCACGGCCTCGTGCGTTTCCGCGACGGCGCGTCGATCGCGCACCTGGGGTACCCCGACATGCGTGTCCCGATCTCGTACGCGCTTACGTATCCGGAGCGCGCGGCCACGCCCGTGCCACCGCTTCAGCTGACCACTCTTGAGTTCTTCCCGCCCGATGTTGCGACGTTCCGCATGTTGGCCTTGGCGCGCGAAGCGGGCACACGCGGCGGAACGTATCCCTGCGCGTACAACGCGGCGAACGAGGTTGCGGTGGCGGCGTTCCTGAACGGTCGTCTTGGCTTTCTCGACATCGCTGCGGCTGTTGAAGACGCGCTCGGTCGCGTGTCGGGTGCGCCCGCTGGCTCGCTCGCCGAGCTCGTCGAGGCCGATCGACAAGCTCGCGAAGCAGTGGTGCTTCCGTGAGCTTCGTCGCTGCGATTGTCGGTCTTGCGCTACTCGTGCTGATTCACGAGGCAGGGCACTTCTTCGCGGCGCGTGCGGTTGGGATGCGCCCGCGGAAGTTCTATCTCGGCTTCGGCACACCTCTCGTCAAGACGGTGCGTGGCGGGGTGGAGTACGGCATCGGTGCCATCCCGCTTGGCGGCTACGTGAAGATCCCGGGTATGCACCGGCCAGTTGCTGGCGACCTCCGCAAGACTCTTGCACCGTCGCGCGCCGAGGCGTTCGACGACCAATTGACCGTCTTCGAAGCCGCTGTTGATACCGGTGACGATGCCCGCGCGCGCGAGCTGCTCGCAGCGTTGGAACCCGACCTTGGGAACGAGCGGATGTATCAGGAACTCGAGGGGTCGCTCGCAACAGATGCGTATTGGCGCCAGTCGACGTGGAAGCGCGTCGTCGTGATCGCCGCGGGGCCCGCCGTGAACGTCGTGATCGCGCTCGTCATCTTCGCTGGCGTCTTCATGTCGGGTTCGGTGGTGGCAACGCGGAAGGTGGACAGTGTCGTTCCCGGTCACCCAGCGGCGAAGGCTGGCCTCCGGGCGGGTGACACCGTCGTGCGCGTCAACGGCAAGCTTGTGACGCCGACCACGATTGCGCCCACGATCAACGCGACTGGCGGCCGCCTGTTCACGATCGTCGTCGAGCGCGAAGGTCGGCGCGTGACGCTCGGCCCGCTCGCAGCCCTGCCAACCGAGGGCGTCTACCGCGTCGGCTTCCAGATCGCGGGCGCGTCAGGTCCTGGTGACTCTCTGACGAAGTCGGTTGGTGAGTCCTTCCACGTGGTGGGTGCCGTTACGACCGACACCGTCTCGGCGCTGACCGGAATTGCG
>CAIWTI010000042.1 GCA_903915545.1 uncultured Actinomycetes bacterium
CGCTCGGCGACACGACGACGCTTGCCGATCCATCGGTCGTCTCTGAGCTCCAAGACCGCAGCGCTGCCGAAGCGCACGACGACTAGCGGCAATGGGTTGCAGAAGTGTGGCTGGGGCCGCAGCATTTGCTGCGGCCCTGACTGTCTCGGGGGCTGCGGCGGCCAAGCCGAAGCCGCTCCTACCGAAGAAGCCGACGCAGGAGCAGATCCAGGCGGCCTACGACCGGGGGCGGGCAACGGGCAACTGGAAGCTCGTGGGGGCAGCCGAGCACTACGACAATGGTGGCGGGGCCGCGTTGACTGCGCCGCTCGTGCGACCACCGTCAGCCGTGGCGGCGCTCCCATCGCATGAGGACTCCGCGCTGCGTGCGAAGCTCGCAACGCTCGGGCGACACTTCAACGGCTGGGCTGCATTCTGGGTTCAGGATCTCCGCACCGGCACCTACGCCGGTTGGAACTCCGATGCACAGTTCCCGTCGGCGTCGATCGGGAAGGTCGCGGTGCTCGTCGCAGGGATTGCCGCGTACGGGTACGGCCCCGGCTCGCCCCTCGACTACGACATGCGCCAGATCGGGTCGATCTCGTCAAACCTGGCCGCAAACCACATCTTCGAGCAGGTCGGCGCAGCCAAGGTCGACGAGGCGCTGCTGCATTTGGGCATGCCGTCGACGCGCTACGTCGGGCTCTATCGCACGGCCGCTGCTGTCGGTGATGTTGAGAATGCGCCGCCACCCGTCCACTGGGGAGTGACGACCGCACACGACCTGGGTCGCGCGTTCTTGCGGCTCCAGGCCGCGGCAGCGGGACACACGTGGGCGACCACCAAGCTTGGGCTGACGCGCGACCAAGCGACCGCCGCGCTCGGGTATCTCAGGCTGCACGAGCTCGGCTCAAGCCTCTTTGCCCCGCCGCCGGGCGTCATCCTGGCCGAAAAGGACGGGTGGATCTCGGACGCCCGCGGGAGCGCCGCCGTCGCGTACACGCGCAACGGTCCGAAGATCGTCATCGTCCTGACGTATCGGCCAGGCGTGAGCGAAACCGAGGCGAAGGCGCTCGGCGCGAAGCTGTCGCGGCTTGTGTTCGCTACGCGGTGAGGAGCTTCGCGAACCGCTCTTCGTCCTTGAACGGCCCGATCACCGCAAGGTTGAGAGCGTCCGTGCGAATCAGATCCTGCGCAACACGCTGGATGTCCTCGGCCGTGACCTTGTCAATCTCGGCGAGGTAGTCGACCGGCTCAAGCGCCGAACCTTCGAGCACTTCACGGTTGAGGCCGTACATGATCAGGCCCTGCGGCGTCTCGGTGCGGAGGACGAACCGACCCTTTGACAGCGACCGCGCCTTCTCGAGCTCGTCCGAGGGGACGGTCTCGTTCGCGAGGCGGTGGAACTGCTCGACGATCACCGAGACGGCGTCGTCGATGCGGGTGATGTCGACACCAGCCTGCGCATAGAGCGACCCTGCGTCGGTGTAGCTGTGGTTCGTCCCGAAGACGTAGTAGGCGAGGCCGCGACGCTCCCGCACCTCAAGGAAGAGCCGGGACGACATGCCGCCGCCGAGAACCGTTGCGAGCATCGCGAGGGCGTACCGATCGGGATGGCCGATGCCGATGCTCGGGACGCCAAGAATGATGTGGGCCTGGTCAGCGTCCTTGTGCTGGACGCGCACGCGTGGGCCGGTCTGGGTGGAGATGGGCGCCGGAGCGGGCCGACCGTCGGCCTTGCCGCTCATGTCGCCAAGGTGGCCTTCAAGCAGCGGGATCAGGTCATCGCCAACCATGCCGCTGACACCAACGACCATGCGATCAGGGTGGTACCACTCGTCGAGGTAGCCGAGGAACGTGTCGCGGTTTGTGGCCTTGATCGTCTCCTTGGTGCCGAGCACTTCCCAGCCGAGCGGGTTGTTGCCATACATCAGGTCTTCGAAGACGTTGCCGATGTGATCGCGCGGCGTATCGGCGTACATGTTCATCTCTTCGAGGATGACGCCCTTCTCGCGCTCGATCTCTTCCGGGTCAAACTTCGAGTGGCGGATCATGTCGACAAGCACGTCGAGCGCGATGTCGCGATCGGCGCCAGCGCACCGGACGTAGTAGCCCGTGTACTCCTTCGAGGTGAACGCGTTGAACTCGCCACCGATGCCGTCGACGATCGTCGTCAGGTCGCGTGAGGACGGGCGACGATCAGTCCCCTTGAAGAACATGTGCTCGGCAAAGTGCGCGATCCCACGGTTCTGCGCATGCTCGTATCGAGATCCGGCGGCGAGCATGATGAAGCACGCAACCGACTGTGCATGCGGAAGCGGTGCCGTAAGAACGCGGAGACCGTTGGAGAGCTGCTGCCGTTCGAATACGCCCATCGCTTCGATCGTATAGACCTACGGCATGTCTGGGGCGACGAGGAGCACGATTTACAAGCAGCCGGAGTGGCTCGAGCTGGTTCCTCGGCATCTCCAGTTTCCTGAAGGGGCCCGTGTTGTCGCGACCGGCTGTGGCACGTCGTTCCATGCTGCCCAGACACACGGGTACGCCGTGCAGGCGCTTGAGGCCGTGTTGGCGCCGCCGGACGCAGACCTAATGGTGTGTGTGAGTCACGAGGGCGACACCGCCCTGACGCTCGAAGCGGCGTATGCCTTCCCTGGGCCTAAGTGGTTGATCACGGGCAAGGTCGATTCGCCGCTTGGCGAACTCGCCGACGAGATCGTCGTCGTGACACCCGAGATCGAGGCGTCGTGGTGCCACACAGGGAGCTACACCTGCGCCGTCGCCGCGCTCGCCGCGCTGCGCGGCGAGGAGATCGATGAGCTGCCAGGCGCTGTGACACGCGCTCTTGTCGAAGAGGAGCCGCCGTGGCAGTCGCGGTTCATCGTCGCGGGCGCCGGCCGTGACTGGCCGACTGCGCAGGAGGCGGTGTTGAAGCTGCGCGAGGGAGCGCACGTCGCCGCCGAGGCGCACCAGACCGAGCAGCTCCTCCACGGACATCTTGCCGCCGTCGACGAGACCGTTCGCGCCTACATCCTCGAGGGCGAAGGGCGCGTAGCCGACCGGGCGCACGCCGCGGTTGCCGCTCTCCAGGAACTTGGCGCCGAGGTCACGCTCGTACCGACGGTGCATCCCGTCGTCGACATCGTTCGCTTCCAGCTGCTGACGCTCGTGATCGCCGAGTCGCGCGGGATCGACCCCGACCCGATCCGTCGCGACGACGCGCGCTGGGCGCGTGCGGCCGCCGCACACAAGCAGTAGTCCGACCCGAGGCCGCGCAGGCGGCGATTCAAGCCTGCGGCCGGTTGGCCGATCAGCAGGAGGTGAAGCTTCTTCTCACCCTCATTTGCAGCGTCTTTGCCGCAGGCCTTGGAGCGTACGCACCCATGTTCTGGGACGTCACGAGCTTTACGACGCAGTCTCTCTACTGCGCGTTGATCGGCGCCTGGGTTGGCCGCTGGGTCGGCACCCAGGTCAGCTTCTAGCCGCGCGCGAGCTCGGCAAGCAGGCCGTCGATTTCGGCCTCGGTGTTCGGGTGAAGGATCCCGACACGAACAACGCCGTCGGGGAGCTGTAGGCGCTCCATGATCTCGACCGCGTAGTTGTTGCCGTTCCAGACGGCGTACCCCGCATTGCCGAGCCGTTCGGCCGCGGCGGCGGGTGATTCAGTCGCGCTTGTGAGAGCAAACGTTGCGACGCGACCCTCCATCGTTCCGGGGCCGTAGAGCGTCCAGCTGTTTGGGAGCCCGTCGAAGAACCGCTGGCCCAGCGCCCGCTCGCGTTCGACGATGAACTCCCAGCCGACCTCGCGCATGTAGTCGACGGCGGCGACGAAGCCCGCGAGCAGCTCGTGCGCCAGCGTCCCGGTCTCGTAGCGATGCCCTGGCGGGTTGTCGTCCGACGGGCGCACCTTGTACGGGCGCCATGCTTCGAGGAGCTCGCGTCGTGCGTATGCGAGTCCGAGGTGCGGCCCGTAGAACTTGTACGGCGAGCAGAGCAAGACGTCGGCTCCAACCTCACGCACATCGATTGGGCCATGCGGCGCGTAATGCACGGCATCGACCCAGGCGAGCGCGCCGACGCCGTGTGCGAGCGCCGCGATCTCGGCCACGGGATTGACGACACCAATCGCATTCGAGGCCCAGGTGTAGGCGACAACACGGGTGCGCTCCGAGAGGAGCGAGCGCAAGTGATCGAGGTCGAGGCGGCACTCCTCATCAACCTCGACGAGGTGCACAACGAGACCTTTGTCATGGGCGAGCTCAAGCCACGGCGCGATGTTCGCGTCGTGATCGAGCTTCGTGCAGATGATCTCGTCGCCCGGACCCCACTCCCGTGCGGCGGCGCGCGACAGCGAGAAGTTGAGGGTCGTCATGTTCTGGCCGAACGCGACCTCACCCGCATCAGCTCCAAGGAACGCTCCTGCCGTCTCGTGGGCGAGATCGATCAGCGCGTCGCTACGTCGCGCGGTCGGGAACAGTCCGCCTTGGTTCGCGTTCGAGGTGCGGAGGTAGTCGCCGATAGCCTCGATCACCGTGTCGGGCGTCTGGGTGCCCCCGGGGCCGTCGAAGAAGGCGAGCGGCTGGCGGAGCGCGGTGAACCGGGCGCGGATTCGCTCGATCTCGGTCGGCACCGCTACGACACGTCCCAGTCGTAGCGCGGCGAGATTGCGAGCGACGCGCCGACGAAGCAGTCGCGCTCGGCCTTCTCAAGCATCTGTGCGAGGCCATCGCCTGCCGGCGGGGTAAGCACAGCTTCGATGCGCAGGGTGATGCCGCTGAAGGCGTACCGACCGTCGCTCTCGCGGCGCGTGATCGTTCCGCGGGCCGAGCCGATAGCGCGCGTTTCGTGACCGGCGCGCTTCGCGTGGTACTCAAGGCTCGCGATCGAGCAGCGCACGAGGGCGGCGAGCAGCAGGTGGTCGGGTGTCCAGTCAGCGGGCACCGAAAAGCTCGAACCGGCAGGGATCGCGACCGTGCTGTGACGGTCGACCTCGACCTCGTATTCGAAGACCTTGGCACGTGGCGCACTCACAGCGAACACGCTACACCGCAGCCCGCGGGTCCGGTCCGTCCGGTCCGGGTCCTACAGTGGCGCCCGTGAGGCTCAGAACTCTCTCGGAAGCCGAGTGCTACGTCAGGTGCTACGGCGACCGGCCCGACGAAACAGTAAGCATCGTGCGCGTCCTCGAGACGCGTGCATGGCGTAGCGCACGGGTAGTCGAGATCAACGAGGCCGATCAGGATCAGCACGTGGTGCAGGGAGAGGCGGCATGAACGCGTCGCCACGCTGTGCCAGTTGGACGTCTCGCCGCCGGTACGCACCTCCGGTGAAGGGCCGTCCCGTGCCGCCGATCGCGAGCTCGTGGATCTGCACTGCAACGTGGGAGTCGCGTCTGCCACGCTGTCTGCCTCGTGGCCGCGTCAAGCGCAAGTAACACCCCGGCAACCCCTGCGAGTGATGTGCCGGACGTTCTCCGGCCGGGGCTCGCGTGTGTCTTCTGCGGGATCAACCCCGGACGGTTCTCGGCGGCTGCGGCCGCTCACTTCGCGAATCCGCGGAACGACTTCTGGCGTCTTCTCCACGACGCAGGGTTCACACCCCGACTCTTCGACCCGAGCGAGCAGTTTGAGCTGCTCGATCTCGGCATCGGTGTGACGAACGCCGCCGCGCGAACGACGCCCGGATCGAACGAACTCCGTCGCGGCGACTTCGACGTGGAACGGCTCCTTGCCACCGCGCGCATCTACGAGCCGCGCGCGATCGCGTGCGTCGGCAAGGAGGCGTATCGCGGGCTCTTCGGCGAACGACCCGACCATGGCCCGCAGCTGCGCGCTCTTGGCACGGCCGGTCTCTTCGTCCTCCCATCGACGTCCCCGGCAAACGCCGCCGTGCCGTATGCGGAGCGGTTGGCGTGGTTCCAGCAGTTGCGTGCGTGGATCGAGCCGGAGCCGCGGCAAGCCGTGCGAGCGCTCGTAATCGATGCCGACGAGCGTGTCCTCCTCTTCCGCTTCGAGGCGGCGAAGGGTGCCGACGTCTGGTGGGCGACCCCAGGTGGGGGTATCGACCCAGGTGAGGATGAGGATGCGGCTCTGCGCCGAGAGCTTGCCGAGGAGGTCGGCCTCGTCGGCTTCGAGCGAGGGCCGTGGGTCTGGGAGCGCGAGCATGTGTTCCCGTGGCTCGGGCGACTGCTCCGCCAGCGTGAGCGGTTTGCCGTCGTGCGCGTGTCCTCGCCGGATGTGGCGCCCTCGATTGATCTTGAGCCCGAAGGGATTCGCGGATGGCGCTGGTGGACACTGGACGAGCTCGCGACGACAACGGAACGGCTCGGCCCTCCCGCACTTGCGACGCACGTGCGAACGCTTCTCCGCGACGGGCTCCCCGCATCACCGATTAGCCTGTGACCCGATGTTCGAGGTAATCGTGATCATCCACCTGCTCGCCGCGTCGATCTGGCTCGGCGGGTCGATCGCGCTCGTGATCGCCGCCGTGCCGTCGATCCGCACCCTTGAGTTGGAACAGCGCGTGATCGCGATGAAGCGGATCGGCCTACGCTGGCGGCCTCTTGGCTACGGGTCGCTGATCGTCCTCGCTGTGACCGGCGTTGAACTCGCCCGCCACGATTGGGAACGCGGGCACTCGCCTTTCCAAACGGTTCTCTGGGTCAAGGTCGGACTTTCAGTGGGAATCCTGCTGGCCTCGTACCTCCACAACTTCGTGCTCGGGCCGCGCGTTCAGGCCGAGGTGCGCGAGGAGCGGCCGCAGACCACGCGGCCGATCCTCGTCGTCGTGGGCTACACGAGCTTGGCGTTGACGATCACGGTGCCGATCCTCGGCGCGATCCTCGCCCATCTCGCCGGCTAAGCCGAGAGAGATCTAACCGCGCCAGCGATTGGTGATCGGCGTCCGCCGATCGCGTCCAAACGCCTTGGTGCGGAGCTTCACGCCCGGAGGTGCCTGGCGACGCTTGTACTCGGCTCGGTCGATCAGGCTCAAGGCTCGATCAACGACCGCCTGCTCAAAGCCATCGGCAAGGAGTTCGTCCCGCGAGCGATCGCCCTCGACGTACGCCTCGAGCACCGCATCAAGCTTGTCGTAGGGCGGCAGCGAATCCTCGTCGAGCTGATCGGGGCGCAACTCGGCGCTCGGGGGGCGGTCGATCGTCGACTGGGGAATCAGCTCGCGGCCGGCACGCTCGTTGAGGTGCCGCGAAAGTCGAAACACATCTGTCTTGAAGACGTCCTTGAGGAGAGCAAATCCGCCCACGAGATCGCCGTACAACGTCGAGTAGCCAACAGACATCTCCGACTTGTTGCCGGTCGAGATGACGATCCAGCCGAACTTGTTCGAGAGCCCCATCAGCAGCGTTCCGCGCGCTCGGGCCTGGAGGTTCTCTTCGGTGAGGTCAGCGGGTCGATCGGCAAACGACGGCGCCAGCGCTTCAGCGAACGCGCCGACGACCGGCTCGATCGGGATCTCACGGAAGTCGATGCCCAGCGACTCGGCGACCGCCTGCGCATCCGAGCGGGTGTCGGCTGACGAGTAGCGCGAAGGCATCGAGACGCCATGTACGCGGTCGGCGCCAAGCGCGCCAACGCAGAGCGCCGCCGTGAGCGCCGAATCGATGCCGCCAGAAAGGCCGATCACGACGTCGCCGAACCCGTTCTTTCGGATGTAGTCGCGCAGCCCAAGCTCGAGCGCCTGGCGCATCTGCTCGAGCTCATCGAGCTGCGTCGCGAGTGGGGGGCGAAGCAGCTCCGCGTGCGCGGCTCCCGCCGGGATCGCAAGCGTTGGCTGTGCGGGAGACGAGCTTGGCACGTCGACATCGACGACAAGGAGTGCCTCGTCAAACCCGGCCGCACGCGCGATCACGGTGCCGTCTGGCCCAATCACGACGGAGTGCCCGTCGAAGACGAGTTCGTCCTGGCCGCCCACCATGTTGCAGAGCGCCACCACACAACGGTTCTCTCGTGCGCGGGTCTGCAGCATCGTCTCGCGCTCCCGATCCTTGCCGACGTGGAATGGCGATGCCGACAGGTTCGCGAGCAGGCGCGCTCCTGCCGCGGCGAGTCCCGAAGTCGTCGGACCGGGGAACCAGATGTCCTCGCAGATCGTTGGCCCGACAACAGCGTCACCCGCTTGGAGGAGTACGAAATCCGTGCCGGCCTCGAACCAGCGCTCCTCGTCGAACACCCCGTAGTTCGGGAGCAGTTGTTTGCGATAGGTCGTCCGGATAGCTCCGTCAGCGACGACCCACGACGCGTTGTAGAGGTGTCCGTCCGCCTCCTCAGGCCCCCCGATCAGCGCCGTGAGGCCGCGAGTATGCGGTGCGAGTTGATCGACGACGGCACGTGCTGCGCGAACGAAGGCGGGGCGGTGGAGGAGATCTTCGGGGGGATACCCCGTGATCGCCAGCTCGGGGAAGAGCACGAGGTCAGCGCCCGCCTCACGTGCCTCCGCGAGACGCGCGGAGATCTTGTCGCGGTTGCCGTCGAGGTCGCCGACGACGCTATTGAGCTGGGCAAGTGCGAGTCTCATGAGGTGCCCGGGTTTTGGCCTCGGGAGCGAAAACTCTAACGTACGCGGCGACGCCAGGCGAGCACGACAAACGCCACGACGCCAAAGATCCCGTACGAGAGCGCGATCAGCAGCCGATTGTTGTCGCGGTGACCAAGTGCCGCGAGCGTCGCCCCAATCACAAGCAGGACGATCAGGCCAACACGAACCTGGGTGATCGTGAACCGCTCGCGCACGCTCGCGAGCATAGTCCGCGGCGACCGGCGAGCGCTTCTGCCGCCCCATTGTCCGCTGGTAGCCTCGACCTGGGGCCCGTACTGGGCGGGAGAGAGAGGGAGCGAAACGATGAAGGCACACCTCGTCGCCGACGAGAAGCGCAAGTGGTGGACGCTTGGTGCAGTCGCATTCGGCCTGTTCATGATCATGCTCGACAACACGGTCGTGAATGTCGCGCTGCCGGCGATCGAGAAGTCGCTTCACCTCAAGATTGAGTCGCTCGAGTGGGTCGTCGCGGGCTACGCCCTCACGTTCGGTGCGCTGATGCTCACCGGCGGCAAGCTTGCC
>CAIWTI010000043.1 GCA_903915545.1 uncultured Actinomycetes bacterium
GGCAGGGACTCTCGTACAAGGAGATCGCCGAGGAGCTCGACATCAGCCAGGCGGCAGTCGAGACGCTGATCTTTCGCGCGCGGCGGAACCTTGCCGAGGCGCTCGAAAAGGTGCGCGCGCTGGGCGAGTTCGGCATCGGGTCGCTCCTGAAGAGCCTGCTCACAACGGGCGGCGTCAAGATCGCCGCGACGGTTGCGACCGTCGCAACAACGACCGTCGTCGCGAGCGCACCCCCAGTGCGCGATACGGTCGTCCACTTCGCTCAGCAGGCCGCTGACGTCGTTGTGTCGGCGCCAACAACATCGGCAGCGAAAAAGCTTGCGCTCACCAGCGTGACGACGACTGCTCCGGCATCCGTCGCTTCGACGCAGCCCGCAAGCGAAGTGGCACCGCCACCGCAGAAGCTCACCCCACGGGACGAACGCCGCTCGGCGGGTGCCGCAAGCACCCCCGCGCTCGCTGCTCTCACGACCTCCGTCCCGACACCCGTGACGACGGTGGCTTCTGAAACGACCGTGCCGGCCACAACACCTCCAGGCGCTGCGGCTGTGAGCTCCACCACGCCGACCGTCACGACCGCATCAGGTGGAGGCGACGACGGCTCGAGTCGCAGCAGCGGCGGTTCCACGACTCAGACATCAACAACCTCCGCGACGTCCACGCCCAGCTCGTCATCGGGCAAGTCCGACTCAGGCTCCTCGCGAAACACTTCCTCGGTCTCAATCCCGCCAGCCATTGGTGGTCTCACGCCTTCGTCGGGCTCGGTCGGCACAACCGTTGTGATCAGTGGTTCGTACTTCTCTGGCGCCACCGCAGTGAGCTTCAACGGACAGTCCGCTCCGTTCCGGGTCGATAACGACGGCCAGATCACCACCCGAGTTCCCGACGGCACGACGTCAGGGAACATCGTCGTGACGACGAGCGCCGGGACAGCAAACGGCGGCACGTTCACGGTCACGGTTCCGGGTGCGTCGATCAGCGGCTTCAGCCCGCAGAGCGGCACGCCCGGCACGACGGTCACGCTCTACGGGTCGCGCGTCGGCTCAGCGACGGCAGTGCGGTTCAACGGCACGAGTGCCGCTTTCACACAGACAGGCGACAACGTCGTGCAGGCGAAGGTGCCCGATGGTGCGACCTCAGGGCCGATCACGATCACAACCCCGGGCGGAACGGTGTCGGCCACGGCGAACTTCACCGTCCTCGTCGCAGCGAGCGTGAGCGGGATCAGCCCGGCGTCCGGTACCGCCGGGACAACAGTGACGATCTCGGGTGCCCACCTCAGTGGCGTCACGACCGTGCGCTTCAACGGCACCTCGGCGACCTTCACCGTCGTCAGCGACTCCCAGATCACGGTCACCGTCCCCGCGTACGCGACCACCGGCCAGGTGGTCGTCACGACGTCCGTCGGCTCGACGAACGCCGGCGCCTTCACGGTGCTCGTCGCCCCCACGCTCTACGGGTTCACACCAAGCAGTGGCGCGCCCGGTACGACGGTGCAGATCGGCGGCGCGCACCTTGGCAACGCGACAAGCGTGAAGTTCAACGGCGTGTCGGCAACGTTCACGCAGGTGAGCGAAAGCCAGGTGAGTGCGATCGTCCCGGCGGCCGCCACGTCGGGCCAGGTCAGCGTCACGACCGCCGCAGGCACCGCGACGACATCGAACTCGTTCACGGTGATCCTCTCTCCTGCCGTCTCCGGCCTGTCACCGAACGCCGGTCCCGCGGGAACAACCGTGGTGATCACTGGAACGCACCTCACGGGCGCGACGAGCGTCCGTTTTGGCGATGCATCCGCGAGTTTCTCGGTAACGAGCGACAGCCAGATCACCGCGACGGTGCCGAACAACGCGTCGACGAACCTCGTACGTGTGTCGACACCAAGCGGAACCGCCTACAGCAGCAGCTCATTCACCGTCACGGCCGCTACCCCAACGATTTCAGGCCTCTCCCCTGGTTCGGCCGCGGTGGGCAGTGCGATTGCGATCAGCGGCACGCATCTCAACGGGGCAAGCTCTGTCCGCTTCAGTCGTCAATAGCGACGGGCAGATCACCGCCCAAGTTCCCGTGGGTGCCACGACGGGCGCGGTCACGGTGACCACGTCCGGCGGGGTGGCGACCAGCGGAACGTTCACCGTCACGATCGCGGCGCCGAGCGTGAGTGGGTTCACACCGTCAGGCGCAGCCGCCGGAGCGACCGTGCAGATCGGTGGGTCGCACCTCTCAGGCGCGACGTCAGTGCGGTTCAACGGAACGAGTGCCGTGTTCACCGCCGTGAACGACGGGCAGATCAGCGCAATTGTCCCCGCCGGGGCAACGAGCGGATCGATCTCAGTGACGACGCCCGGCGGAACGGGCTCGAGCAGCGCGCAGTTCACCGTCGGTCACTGAACCGCCCAGCCGCCCCGAAAAATTCTTTCTTAGGTTCGCGCAAGTTTTTCGCTTCTGCGGCGACATACGGGTGTTCGCTCAATTTCCCCGTCTGCGGAGGTAACTCGGGTAATGAAGACCAAAGGACTTGCACTCGTAGCGATGCTCGCTGGGCTCGCTGCAGCATTTGCGCTGACGGCACCGCCGTCGGGCATCGCACACATCTTCGATACGACCACGGTTGGTACGACGACGACCGGAACAACGACCGGTACGACAACTACGGGCACTACCACCGTCGCAACAACCACGACTGTGGCGACGACCACGACAGCAACAACCACAACCACGCCGACAACGACTACGACGCCTGCACCCTCGGGCGGTAGCGCGAGCGCTGAGGATCCGATCTCGGCTCTGACCACGTCGTCGATCACGGTGGGCCCCCTGACCTGCCAGGTCACTGGAGCGTCACCGAGCCTGTCGAGCTTCCACGTCGGTGATCGCGTGCACATCGGCTGCACGGGCGGCGTGCTGACCCGCATCGAGGGCCCGCTCGCTCCTCCGACTGGCCAGGTCGTCACGAAGGCCGGCAATCTCAGTGCGCTCTCTTCCAACTCACTCACCGTTGACGGCCTCACCTGCACGATCGGTGCGAACTCCCCCTCGACCGCCGGTTACGTCGTTGGTCAGCGCGTTGGCGTCGCGTGCGCAAACGGTGTGCTCGTGTACCTCGCGAGCCTCTCGACCCCTCCGCCCTCGACCTCTCCGTTCGTCACGCAGTCGGGCACGCTAACGGCGCTGTCGACTAGCTCGATCACCGTTGGCGGCCTCACCTGCACGATCGGGCAGGGGTCACCGAGCGTCGTCGGCTTCCGTGTGGGCGATCCGGCCGGGATCGGCTGCATCAACGGGCTGCTCGTGAAGATCAGCACGCCGCCGCACCACGGAGGTGGCGACAGCAGCGACGACAACGAAGGCGAGGCCAGCCACGGAGGCGGGAACGGCAGTGGCAACGGCAGTGGCAACGGAAGCGGCGACAGCCACTCGCTGAAGACCGCCTACGGCCCGATCCTTGGCCTGTCGAACGTGTCGGTCACGATCGGGACGCTGAGCTGCACGATCACGCCATCGTCTCCGGTCACAACCGGGTACAAGATCGGTGACGTCGCCGGGATCGGCTGCAGCCAGGGGATCCTCGTGAAGATCGGGACTCCTCCCGGCACAACCGATGGCGTGGCTGTGAAGCTCGGTGCGATCACGGCGATCAGCACCAGCTCGATCACGGTTGGCACGTTGACCTGCACCATCGGGACGGGCTCACCGAACGTGAGCGCATTCAAGGTCGGCGATCAGGTCGGCATCGGGTGCTTCAACGGAGCGCTATTCATGATCGGCGTGCCACCCGCGGGCAGCGGAGCTTCGGCGGGCGGCAGCGCAGCTGGAACGACCGGCTCGACGGCAGCAACCGTCCGGTTCTCGAAGCTCGTCCGCCAGTACAGCGCACTCACGCAGCTTCACAACCGCATCGTGAAGAGCACGAAGACGCATAAGAAGGCCTAAAGACCGCTCGCGGACCGCAGACGCCGAGCGAGATCGGTGGATGGATGCGAGATGCACGACGCAGCTGAGGGAAGGGTCGCCGCCGCAACGGCCCTTCCCTCCTCCCAACTGCGCAACGTCATCTCGGGGACGTCGTCCACCGTGGAGCGCAAAGGGTGGCGGTGCTGACGCATCAGTCGCACCGCCACCCACGCTCACTCAAGCTTTGACCGCACGTAGATCCACGCGGCAAGCAGCACGACGGCAGCCGCTCCCGCGAGTGCCTGTGGCGCGGACGGGTCGCTGACGGCGAGCTGCGCTCCTGGCAGTGACCCAATCAGGCGCGCACAGCCGGCGATGTAGGCCGTGACCCACCCGTTGCACCAGGCAAGCAACGCCGCGGCCGACGGGTCGACGAGGCCCACCGCCGCAGTTACGAATGCGAGCCCAAGAACAATCGGCATCGCAGGCTCGGCCAGCGCATTCGCCGGGATCGTGAGTAGCGGCAGCTGCCCGAAGCGAAACCAGAGCACCGGCGCAGTCACGACACCGCAGGCAGCCGAAACGGCAACAGCCGTCCTCAGGTGATCGGGCAGCGGGTAGCCCTCAAGCTTCGTGCGGAGCCGCGGGGCAACCGCAAAGATCGCGCCCACTGCCGCAAACGACAGCTCGAAACCGGGATCGAAGACCAGATACGGGTTCCAACCGAGCAAAGCGATTGCGCCAAGCAGCAGCGTGTACCACGCATCCGGCAGACGGCCAGCAAGCCACGCGAGCGACGCGAGCGCGCCCGCAACCCCGGCGCGGATCACGGACGGCTGCGCACCCACGGCCAGTACGTAGGCGCCAATCCCCGCAAGCGCACCGACTTCGCCCGCGACACGCGGTATCCCAAGCAGCCACGCGAGCAGCAGAACTCCAGCCGCAACAAGCACGACGTTTTGACCGCTTACCGCGAGCAAGTGGAATAGCCCGGCGGCTCGGAAGCGCTGCTTCAACGAGTCGGACAGCCCACCGTCGTCGCCGAGCACGATGCCCACGAGAACCGCGCGTCGTTCTCCCGTCATCCCGGGTGCGATGGCGCGACCAAGCCACGTGTGGATCCGGTCGGCGACGCCGCCAACGCCGTCTCGGCGACCGATCGCACGCCACGTCGACACCCGCACGACGACGTGGATGCCTTGGCGCCGGAGCCACTGGCGTTCGTCGAACCCGTGCGACGCGGTGCGCGGGGCTCGTATCGAGGCGGTCGCGGCGATGAGTGCGCCCTGCGGCGGCCCACGTCCCAGCGGGAACTCGAGCAGTACGCCTTCGCCAATAGAGACACCCTCGAGCGACCTGACCATCCCAATTACACGGATGCCGTACCTCGATGTCTTTGGTGGCGCGTCAACGGTCGCGACCACTCGCCCAGCCTCGCCAACGTGCGCCACCAGTGGGCTGCGATCGAGACGGTCGAGTCGACCACTTCCCCACCACCACCCGAGAGCGACGAGAGCAGCACCGAGCGCGATGAACCGCAGGAAGCCTGTGGGGAAGGCAACGAACGACAGCGCAAGGCTCAGGGCAACCGCGAGCGTGACGCTGTGGACGCGAGCCACGTTTGCCGCGGCAAGCCCGGCGACCAAACAGCCGGCCAGGAGGTGTGCCGGGTATCGCTCGATCAGGCTCAAGACGGCACGACGAGACCTCGGAGGTTTTCGATGCGCGACGACCCGATGCCCGGGATCGCGTCCAGCTGGTCGACCGACGTGAACGGTCCGTGCGCCGTGCGGTATTCGACGATCTTCTGCGCGGTCACCGGACCGACGCCCGGAAGCGCATCGAGTTGCTCGGCGGTAGCGGAGTTCAGGTCGACAGGCGCCCCCGCCGCGCCTCCCGACGCGACGACGGCACCACCCCCACCACCAGAGCCGTTCACACGCGACGGCACAACAACCTGCTCACCATCAGCAAGCGGCGCCGCAAGGTTGACGCCACCCACGGCCGCGTCGCTCCCGAGACCCCCAGCGCGCGTGAGCGCATCTTCCACCCGCGCGCCCGCCTGAAAGCGGTAGAGACCAGGCCTGCGAACGGCTCCCTCAACGTCGACCACCAGGGAACTGACCCGCGCCGCCGTCGACGGGGCGCCAGCAACAGGAATCGTCTCGGTCGCCGCTTCGGCGGCCGAGGGAAGCGACGTACCTCCCCCACTGCCAAACCCAAAGAGCCGCGCGAAGACCACAACCGCGAACGCAACGCAAGCAACCGCAACGAGGGCGCGGCGGCGGTCGGAGGCGAAGTCGGCCATACGACGACCTTGCCGAGGAACGTGTTACGTCACTGGATCATCTCTGTCGCATCTCTGCGACAGCCCGGCCCCGCGCGCGCGTCTAGACGACGAAACTGACGAGCTTGTCGGGCACGACGAAGGTCTTCTTCGGCTCGGCTCCACCGAGATGGGCCTGCACCTTCTCGGACGCACGCGCCGTCTCGATCAGCTCGGCCTCGGCCAGCCCTGCGGCGACCGTGATCTTGTCGCGCACCTTGCCATTGACCTGCACGACGAGCTCGACGGTGTCCTTCACAAGCTGCGACTCGTCCGCGACCGGCCACGCCTCCGACCAAAGCCGCTCGTGCCCGAGCCGCTCCCACAGCTCCTCAGCGATGTGCGGGGCGTAGGGATGGATCAGCGAAACGGCAGTCTCAACCGCGAAGCGGGACGCGGGATCCTCGGGGTTACGCGAGATCTCGTTGACAAGCTCCATCACGGCAGCGACCGGCGTGTTGAAGACGAAGCGGCGCTCAATGTCATCGCCAACACGCACGATCGTCTCGTGCGCCTTCCGAGCAAGCGGCGTACCCGTCGTGACTCCGGACGGCTCACGATCGAGCTCCTCGTGCACGACGCGCCACAGACGCTGCAAGAAGCGATGCGTGCCTTCGACACCCGTGTCCTGCCACTCCTTGTCCTGATCGGCGGGCCCCATGAAGAGGATGTAGAGCCGCAGCGCATCGGCCCCAAACCGCTCGATCAGCTCGTCGGGAGAAACGACGTTCCCCTTCGACTTCGACATCTTGGCTCCGTAGCGGTAGATCATCCCCTGGTTGAAGAGGCGGGCAAACGGCTCCTTGAAACCAACAAGCCCTGCGTCGTACAGCGCCTTCGTGAAGAACCGCGCGTACATCAGGTGCAAGATCGCGTGCTCGATACCGCCGATGTACTGGTTGACCGGCA
>CAIWTI010000044.1 GCA_903915545.1 uncultured Actinomycetes bacterium
ACTCCCGGTGATCGTGATCGATGTTGTGGAGGTTGTGATCCCGTGCAGGGTGTCCTGCACGGTGAGGGTGAGCGGATAGGTGCCAGCCGCGAGCCCAGCTTCGGCGAGCGCGACACCGGTCACCGGCGTGTCGAAGCTCAGCGAGCTCGCCTGCCCGAGCTGTGTCGGGTAGACGGTCGCGAGGGGGATGCCGTTGACGCTCCAGCTGTAATCGTCGATGACATCGCCGAGCGCGTAGTCGGGATCGCTCGCGGTTCCGCGGAGGGTCACGCCAGCACCAGCCAGAGCGGTGTAGGGCCCTCCCGCATCTGCCGCCGGTGGCGTGTTATCGATCGTCACGTCGACGCCGATGGCAGCCGACGAGACGTGGCCGGCAATGTCGGTCACCGTGAGCTTGGCCGCGTAGTGGCCAATGCGTTGGTAGGCGTGGAAGACCTGTGTATTGGACGATGACGAGAAGGTGTTGCCATCACCGAAATCCCAGGTGTAGGAAGCGATAGGCAGATCCGATGCTGGAACAAACGTGTCGGCCGGGTCGAACGTTCCAAGAAGTCCAGGCGTTACCTTGACCGTCGCGGGCGGGTAGGTCAGCGAGTACCCGGCTTCCGGGCTGAGCGTGATGCGCGAGACTGCGGTGCCCGCGAGTCCGTTCTGATCGTTCACGACGAGCGTGACGATGAACTGGTAATCCCAGCCACCCGCCAGGGTCGGACTGAACGAGCAGAGGCACGAGAACATTGAGGCGGCCTGCATGCGCGCCCGATCGACCATCGCGGAGATGGGTACGGTCGAGTCGCCGCTCGGCTGGTCGGTAAACGACCCGGCCGCCAAGACCCGGTTGTCGGTCGACGGGCTTGTGTCCGGGCGTACCAGGTAGGCCCACGTCGTCAGCTTGTCGCCCGCCGGAATGTCGAGGTCGGCGGCCGAGCCCGAAAGCACCCCGCCTGTGTCGGGCGAGAAGACATACGGCCCGCCAGCCTGCGCCGTGGGCGCATGGTTGGTTGCACTCACCCAGATCGTTCGCGTCTCGGTCTGCGACACACCGACCACGTCGGTGGCGGTAACGGACACCGTGTAGGTGCCCTCGGTGTCGTAGGTGTGCGTGACAACGCTGAACGGATCGGCGGTAAGCACCTGCGTCGAACCGTCACCAAACGACCACACGTAGTTCGCGACCGGCCAGACGGGGCAACAGACATACGACTCGGGAGCCGAGAACGACACCGAAACACCCGGCGCGACAGAGTCACCGCCCGACGTGCTGCCGTTGATGCTGATGACCGGGAGCGGTCGCGCAGACGCGGTTCCGGCCAAGGCGAACAGTGCTGCGGCCGACACCGCAACTACTACTGCACACCGCAAGATCGCCCGCCGCATCGCTCCGACACCCTCCCAAGTCCGGAAACGTTGCGCAGACAAATACCTAAGAAGCCCAGAAAAGTCCAGCAATAGGGAGGTTTCTGCGGATTTGCCGCGGTCGCACGTTGCCATCAGAAACGACGAAGGCCCCGTTTCCAGGGCCTTCGGTCTATAGCGGGGACAGGATTTGAACCTGTGACCTCCGGGTTATGAGCCCGGCG
Organism: uncultured Actinomycetes bacterium; assembly: GCA_903915545.1. Lineage (GTDB taxonomy): Bacteria > Actinomycetota > Thermoleophilia > Gaiellales > Gaiellaceae > PALSA-600. The sequence goes on from CAIWTI010000044.1 coordinate 1,581, forward strand.
AGCTACCTGGCTGCTCCACCCCGCGACGTGACAAAGAGGGTACCAGTCAACCCGTTGCTGACCGGGACCCTCGGCGTAGAGCGCGCGCGGCGGCAAGCCCAAACCCCATCACGAGCGCTCCCGCGACCGCGTCGAGCAGGAAGTGGTTGCCGGTCGCGATCGTCGCAACCACGACGAGCAGTGGATAGAGCGCGCCGGCCAACCGTGCAAGACGACTCCGGGCATAGAGCACGACGCCGATGCCGACTGCCGCTGCCCAGCCAGCGTGCAACGACGGCACCGCGGCCACAGGATCCGAGAAGGGTGCCGACGTGGGCGACCCGACGTCGAAGCGGAGGAACGTCCGAACCGTGTCCTCGATGCCAAGCCCAGCCAGCCGCGGGGGCGCTGCCGGAAACATCACGTGAACCACGAGCGCGAACGCGGTGGCAAGCAGCATCGCGTCACGGAACAGCAGGAACGCCGGCCGAGACCGGCGATACAGCCACAGGAGAAAGGCCGCGGTCACGACCCAGTGGGCCGTCAAGTAGAAGAGATCAAGCGCGGCAACAACCAGAGGTACGTGGAGGGCGAATCGCTGAACCGCCCCTTCGATATCGAGGTGTGCAACCTGCTCGAGTGCGAAGACGTCCCTCGCGTGTTGGATCGCGATCGGCCAATCGGGCCGAATTAGATGGCGCAGCAACTCGTACAGCTGAACGGCGGCGACGCCGATCAGCACCTGCGCGGTGCCATGACGGCGGGCAACGACGTCACGAACGCGATCCACGCCGCCATCCTACGACGGGTTACGCTTCACCCGTGGGAACCGTGCTGCTCCTCTCCTTTGTTCTCGGCCTTGCCGCGTTTCTTGGCGGGCTCAGTCTTGTCGTCGTTCGCGCGCTTGAGGTGTGGCGTGCCACCCGTTCGCTGCAGCGCAAGCTGACACGCGGGATTGGCGACGTGTTGACGAAGGCGGCTGGGGTCGAGACACGCGTCTCGAAGGCGGCTGACACGGCGGGCGAGCTCCAAGCAGCGCTCGCGCGCCTGCAGAAGTCGCGGCGAACGCTCGGCATCCTCTCGGCTGCCTGGGGCGACAGCAGCTCGCTGTTTGGCGCGCTCGGCGCCGCCTACCCCCGCAAGTGATGCGCGTCGGCGCAGTCGACCTCGGGACGAACTCGACGCGCCTGCTGATCGCTGACGTCGACGGCGACACGGTCACACCGATCGTGCGGCGAACGGTTGTCACGCGCCTCGGCGAGGGCGTTGACGCTCGACGGATCCTCCTCCCTGTGCCAATCGCACGCGTGCGCAATGCGCTCGTCGACTTTCGCCGCGAGGCATCGGAGCTTGGCGCGGTGCGCGTGCTGGCCGTTGCGACGAGCGCGGTGCGTGACGCGGAGAACGGAGAAGCGTTCCTCGGCGAGATTGAACGCGGTTTCGGGTTTACGACCCGGCTTCTCTCAGGCGACGACGAAGCGGCGCTGACGCGGCGCGGCGTCGGCGAGCTGGGTGAACGCACGCTCCTCCTCGATGTCGGTGGCGGCTCGACGGAGATCAGTGCGGGCAGCTTCCGCGAGAGCTTCGACATTGGTTCCGTGCGACTCACCGAACGCCACCTCCACTCCGATCCGCCGACTGCTGCGGAGCTTGCCGCGGCCCGCGCCGAGATTTGCGCTCTGCTGCCTGAGCTGACCGTCGAGAGTGCAGTCGGAGTTGCCGGAACGGTCGCCCAGCTCCACGCAGTCGCAGGCGAGCTGTCAACGAGCGCCGTCGACACGACGCTCGCACTGCTCGCGTCGCTGCCCGTCGCAGAGCGGGCGCTCGTGCCGGGTATGGATCCCGCCCGCGCCCCCGTCGTTGTCGGCGGGGCGTTGATCGTCGCGGAAGTGCTCCACCGCTACTCACTTGGCGAGATCGCGTTTAGCGAACGAGACATTCTCGATGGTGCCGCGCTCGAAGCCGCCGCGCTCGGGCCGGCCCAAGACGACGAGCCGCCACTTCCCTGCTGCTAACCGCGGACGCTCGGTGGAGCGGGAAGAAGGCATTCACCCTAAATGCTTGCGTGCGCAACTTTCTCTGCTACGATGCTTGCGTCATCAACTTTTGATCTCCCTCTTCAATCACTAGGAGCACACTGCACATGAGCATCACTGAGGCACCCGCAACGATCACCACCGGCACCTACAACGCCGATCCCGTCCACTCGTCCGTCGGCTTCGACGTCCATCACATGGGCATCGGCCTCTTCTCGGGTTCGGTCGGCGACATCAATGCCACGATCGAGAACGGCGCGCTCACTGGCGCAGCCCGCATCGCCTCGATCCACGTCAAGGACGAAAACCTCAAGGGCCACCTGCTCGCACCCGATTTCTTTGACGCCGAGCGCTTCCCCGAGGTCAGCTTCTCCGGCACCGTCAACGTGACCGGCACGAGCGTCGAGATCCCTGGCGAGATCACGCTCAAGGGCGTCACGCAGGCGACGACACTCCGCGGCACGGTCACCGGCCCGGTCACCGACCCATACGGAAATGCGCGCTACGGCGTCAAGGTCTCGACCGAGATCGATCGCACCGCGTTCGGCATCACGTGGAACAACGACATGCCCGACGGCACGAAGGCGCTCGCCGACACCGTCACGCTCAGCGCCGACCTCAGCCTCGTCAAGGCGTAGCTCCATGCGCGTGCTGGCGATTTCCGGAAGTCTCCGCGCCGGCTCGTACAACTCGGCCCTCCTCCGGGCGGCGGGAGAACTCCTTCCGCCCGGAGGCGAGCTCGAGGTGTGGGAAGGCCTTCGCGACGTTCCTGCCTACGACGCCGACCTTGAAGCCGACTTCACCCCCGCAGCTGTGCTCTCACTTCGCGAGGCAGTCGCAGCAGCCGACGCTGTTCTGATTGCGACGCCCGAGTACAACTCGTCGATCCCCGGCGCCCTCAAGAACGCGCTCGACTGGGCATCGCGTCCACTCAACGAGAGCCCGTTCCGCGGCAAGCCCGTTTCCGTGATCGGCTCAAGCACGGGAATGTTCGGAGCTGTGTGGGCGCAGGCCGAGCTTCGCAAGGTGCTCGCTGCCATGGGCTCCCGCGTCACCGGTAAGGAAACACCGATCGGCCAGGTCGCCGACAAGATCGACGCC
>CAIWTI010000045.1 GCA_903915545.1 uncultured Actinomycetes bacterium
CGGCCGAGCTCGCGCTCGATCGCCTGCTTGATCAGCTCCTCGTCGTACTCGCCCACATGCGTGCGGATCGGGCGACGCCCCTCGGGTGGCGTTTCGATCACCGAGATATCCCGGAGACCGGCGAGGGACATGTGCAGCGTCCGCGGAATCGGCGTCGCCGAGAGCGCAAGCACGTCAACCTCAAGCCGCAGCTGGCGCAGCAACTCCTTCTGGGCGACACCAAAGCGCTGTTCCTCGTCGACGATCACAAGGCCGAGATCCTTCGGCATCACGTCGCGCGACAGGATCCGGTGCGTACCGACGAGGACGTCGACCTTGCCCTCCCCGAACTCGGCAAGCACCTTCTTCACCTCGGCCGGCTTGCGGAACCGCGACACCATCTCGACGCGAATCGGGAAGTCGCGGTAGCGCTCGCGGAACGTGTTCCAGTGCTGCTGAGCGAGGATCGTGGTCGGCACGAGCACGAGCACCTGCTTGCCACTCGATGCCACGGCAAACGCCGCACGCAGCGCAACCTCCGTCTTGCCGAAACCGACGTCGCCGCAGACGAGCCGGTCCATCGGGCGGGGCGCCTCGAGATCTTCCTTCACCGCCTCGATCGCACGGGCCTGATCCTCGGTCTCGCGGAAGGGGAACTCGGCTTCGAGTCGCTGCATCCACTCGCCATCGACGTCATAGGTGATGCCGGGTCGCGTCTGGCGCTGGGCATAGAGCTGCAGCAGCTCGCCCGCCATCTCGCGGAGATGGTCGCGCGCCCGGGTCTTGAGGTTGTCCCAGGCCTTGCCGCCAAGCTTCGAGAGCGCCGGCGGGCGCGCATCGGAGCCGATGTAACGAGAGACCTTGCCGATCTGCTCATGCGGAACGAAGACCCTGTCCTCTCCCTTGAAGCCGAGGAGAAGGTAGTCGCGGGTAACACCAGCGACCTCTTTGGTCTCGAAGCCGAGCAGCTGCGAGACGCCGTGATCTTCGTGGACGACGTAATCGCCGGTACGCAGGTCGGAGAACGTCTGGAGCGCGCGACCGACCGGTGCCGTCGCGCGCGGCGGGCGACGCCGAAAGACCTGCGTGTCGGGGAGCAGTGCGATCCCAAGGTCGCGCCACACAAAGCCACGCCGAGCGGGTGTCACGGCGAAGTTCAGACCCTCTGGCTCGACGCCCGGCTCAAGCATCTCGGCTGCGACCTTGCGCAGGAGGTGCCGTTGGCGCTCGGCTTCGCCACGGTGCGGGAACGCGACGATGACCGCGAGACCTCCGCGCAGCAGCCCGTCGAGCTCGTTCTCTGCCTCGGCAAGACCGCGGGCAGAGAGTGCCGGACGCAACGCATCGAACGAGAACGGCTGACCCTGAGGGAGCGAGTCGAGGGTCGTGGCGCCCTCGAGATCGACCTCGGGCAGCCCCTCCTCTTCCCACACCGCACGGATGTCGTCGATGCGCCAGACGAGATCCGGCACGCGATCGATCAGCGGGACGAGATCCTGGGCGGCCTTGGCAACGGGGCTATCGAACTCCTCGTCGTCGGGAAGCATGATCTCGACGAGGTCGCGACGCCGCTCTGACGCAGGCTGGATCGTCGCGGTCTCGACCTGGCGCAGCGCACGCTGTGTAAACGGCGAGAACGCGCGGATGCCTTCGATCTCGTCGCCGAAGAGCTCGATGCGCAGCGGCTCGCGGCCCGTGGTTGGAAAGACGTCGACCAGGCCACCGCGGACGGCAAAGTGGCCGCGCTCCTCGACACGGTCGACGCGCTCGTACCCTGCCATCGCGAGTGACTCGGCAAGCAGGTCGATTCCCGGCTCGTCGCCCTTTGAGATCGTCAGCGCGGTCGTGCGTTCGTCCGGCGGCGGCACGAGCTCGGCGAGCGCCGCGGCGGAAACACAGACAAGCCCGCCCTGCTCAAGAACATGCAGTGCCCGCGAGCGTTCACCGACGAGGTGCGGCGGCGGCTCAAGCCCCGATTCGACCTTGACGCCACGCGACGGAAGCAGCGCGACCTGCTCGTCGCCGAGGAACCAGCCGGCAGCCTCAGCCGCATCGCGCGCGTCCGTATCTTCGGGGAGCACGACGAGCGTCGCCTGCCCCCGCTCCTCATGCAGCGCCGCGAGGAGCAGCGGCAGTGCAGGCTCGGAAACCCGCGCGCGCGTCGGGAACGCGGCCGCAAACGCGGGCAGGCGTTCGTCGGCCCGCAGGCGTTCGACAAGGGTGTGAAGGAGCGGCAGGTCCATGACGACGGCCCGAAACAGGCGTTCCGGGGGACGCAATCGTAGCCGCGGGGGCCTCGCGGCCCGGAGGCCTACGCCAGGGTGGACGAGCGCGCGAACGCGGCGCGCTGGCGCGGGCTCTGACGACGGGCGAGCAGCAGCGTGCCCGCCATGTCGAGCCCGAGGACCGTCTTCGAGTGACGGCTCGGTGCGTGGCGGTGAAGCCGATCACGCAGCCGTGCGTAGCGCACAGCACCGTGGACATGCTCCGGCAGCTTGGCAACCTCAAGGCGCGCCTTGAGCGTGTCGCTCATGAGGCCAACGATGCGGCGCGCACCGTCGTAGGTCGACGAGTACCAACCACCGTTCAGCGAGCTCACCGAGACGCGCGTGCCGGAGTGTGGCGCATGGATGAAGCGGCCGTTACCGATGTAGAGACCAACGTGGCCCTCACCGGCGAAGAAGACGAGGTCTCCGGGCTTCAACGAGCCGCGCGAGACGGCGGAGCCGAGGTCGGCCTGACCCCACGAGTTGTGCGGCAGGTCGACACCGAAGTGGCGGTAGACGAAGCGCACAAAGCCGGAGCAGTCAAAGCCGCTCGCAGGCGACGTGCCGCCGTACTGGTACCGCACACCAAGAAGGTTGCGGGCGAAGCGGACAATCTTGTTGCCCACGCGCTGATCCTTCGCGCTGCTCGAGTGCTTACTCGATGCGGCAGCCTTACCGGGCCCAAAAGCGACGCAGTAGATAAGGACGAACAAAAGCGATACAAGCCGTAGCTGTCTCATTACGTGGGTGTCTCCCTTCGGCGGGAAACGGCGACCAACCAGCCAGCCGTTTGTCGTTGGGACGACCCAGTTCACCAGGCCCTTACAACCGCGTCACTCCCCCTTTTGGGGGATTAGGCATCCCCATAATGGGGTATAGGAGAAGGAGAAAACCTACGCGTGTCGACGGAAATTACCCTGCTCATGCGGGATTCCGGTGCAGTACGTGACGGACCGCACAATCAGGCCGATTTTTCGCCTTTTCGCCACTTGGCGGAAGGTGGCTACCGCTCGGCGGCGAATCTTTACCGTTTACTCACTTGCTGACACTTCGCCGCTCGGGCGTCCATTGATGCTCACCTGGGCGCGATCGAGCCCGTCAGCGTCAAGCGTTTCGACCGCGTCGGCGGCGCGCCGGACGAGCGCATCGACATCCTCGTGTGGCTCAAAGTTCGCGAGCACATAGTCAGCAAGCGGACGACGATCGCCACGCTCGGGCCGCCCCACGCCAACACGGAGCCGCAGGAAGTACGGCGTACCCAGGGATTTCGCGACCGACTTGATCCCGTTGTGGCCCGCACTCCCGCCGCCAAGCCGCGCCTGCAGGCGGCCGAGCTCGAGATCGCTCTCGTCATGCACGACGAGCACCGCCTCGGGTGTGAGCTTGAAATAGGCCACGGCTGGCGAAACGGCCTGCCCGGAAAGGTTCATGAACGTCTCGGGCTTGAACAGCGCAACCTTGTGGTTCTCGATCCGCACGTCCGCAAGCTGGCCGCCGAACTTCCCCTTCCACGCACCGTCGTAGCGGCGTGCGAGCTCGTCGACAACCATGAAGCCGACGTTGTGCCGTGTACGGGCGTACTCGCGGCCAGGGTTGCCGAGACCAACCACCAGCAGGTCGTACGACGAGTCGCGCTCTTCACGGCGCCAAGGGAGTCTCACGGGATCACCAGCAGCGAGGTCATCGCGGATGCAGTCTGACAGGCAGACCCTGCGCACTCATGTGCCAGAGAGAAAGCCGGGGCGGTGTTATTCCGCGGCGTCGGCGTCAGCGTCGGCGTCATCGCCGGCAGCTTCAGCTTCAGGCTCAGCGGTGTCGGCTTCAGCAACTGCGTCAGCCTCGCCTTCGCCCAAGTCCATGTCGTCAGCACCTGCGTAGGACGTGACAGACGCGAGAACCGTGTCGGGATCGTCAAGGAACGTGACGCCCACATACGAGGAGAGATCGGAGATTCGAATCGCATCGCCGAGTCCGAGCACCGAGACATCGATGTCGATCTGCTCCGGAACATCGAGCGGCCGGGCCTCGACGTGAACATCCGTGGGGCCATGGGAGAGCGTTCCGCCCTGCTTGGCACCAGGAGCCTCACCCACGAGGTTCACGTGAACCGTCGTCTGGATGACCTTGTCGAGGTTGACCTCCATCAAGTCGATGTGCGTCATCGTTCCGCGCACCTTGTCGACTTGGTAGTCCTTGACAACAACCGAGTGCGAGGCACCCGTGTCGACAATGACATCAAGCACCGCGTGGAGTCCTGCGCTGGTCGTGAGAGCCGTGCGCAGTTCCGTCATCGCAACCGAAATTGCGACGGGCGTGCTCTGCCCGTAAATGATCCCCGGGATCGCGCCAGTCGCGCGCAAACGGCGCGTTTCGGCAGAGCCGAGCTTGGTGCGCTCGGCAACGGTGATCTTGACGCGTGTTCCAACTCCAGCCACGGCGGACGATTATAGCCATAGATCGCAGGTCGAGCGCGGGTTGACTGATCAGCCCGGCCGAAACACCGCGAAAACGGCGCTAGAAGAGCTGGTTTTCGCCGCCGAAGATCGCCGACACGGAGTCGTCGGCAAACACGTTCATGATCGTTTCGGCAAGCAGCCCGGAGACCGGCAGGATCGTCAGCTTCTCTGGCCGCGTGAGCGGATCGATCGGCACCGTGTCGGTAACGACGATTCCCTTAATCCGGTCATCGGAAGCGAACTTGTCGAGCGAGTCGCCGCAGAACATGCCGTGGGTCGAAAAGAGCCAGACTTCTTTCGCACCGTGCGCCTCCAATGCGGCGACGTTGGCGCGCATCGTGCCGCCCGTCATGATCACGTCGTCGCCGAGGATCGCGATCTTGTCGCGGACGCGACCGGCGATCTCGGTTACCGCAACGACATCGTGCTCAGGACGCGTCTTGTGCATCATCGCGAACTCCGCTTCCAACATCTGCGAGAAACGCTCGGCCTGCTTCGCGCGGCCTGCGTCAGGCGAGACCGAGACGATCCCGTCGCCGAAGAGACCGAGATCACGGAAGTGGCGTGCGAAGAGGGGCAGCGCCGTCATGTGGTCGACAGGGATCGTGAAGAAGCCCTGGATCTGGCCGGCGTGAAGATCCATCGTGAGGATCCGGTCGGCGCCCGCGAGCTGCAGCAGGTCGGCGACGAACCGGGCTGAGATCGGCTCGCGCGGCTTGGCCTTGCGATCCTGGCGTGCGTATGGGAACAACGGCATGACGGCGGTGATCCGCTTTGCCGAGGCGAGCTTGGCGGCCTGGATCATGAAGCAGAGCTCCATGATGTTGCGGTCGATCTCGCCTGAGCCGGTCTGGACGATGAAGATGTCGGCGCCACGAATCGACTCGTCGTAACGGCAGTACGTCTCGCCGTTTGCGAACGTCTTCAGCGTGACGCTCGCGAGTTCGACATCGAGCTGCTCGCAGATGCGCTTGGCAAGGTCGGGATGCGACCGGCCAGCAAAGATCATCAGCCGCTTCTGCGGCCCGCGCTCGATCCAATGACCGGGCTGCGAGTCGGTCACGATGCCGGGAGACTCCATTCCAGGGAGCGTGAGCTCAGTCGTTCCGCTGACGGGCTGCATACCCCTCCTTGTTCTCCTGGCGAGCGCGGGCAACCGCGAGCGCATCTGACGGGACATCTTTCGTTACGACAGTTCCGGCGGCGACCCATGCTCCGTCTCCGATTTCGACCGGGGCGACGAAGCCATTCTGGATACCGGTCCTGACGTTGCTCCCAATCGTCGTCTTGCCCTTGGGCTGACCGGGCCTGTGTGGGAAGTTCGCAGTGATCGCGCCCGCACCGATATTGGTGCCGTCGCCGATCGTGGCATCGCCGATATACGAAAGATGTGGGACTTTCGTGCCCATTCCGATGCGTGAGTTCTTGATCTCCACGTAGGTGCCGGCCTTCGAGTTGGGGCCAAGAACCGTTCCGGGGCGAAGGTAACAAAATGGACCCACGAGCGCGTCGGGTCCGATTTCGGCGTCGATCGCAACCGTGTGCGGCTGAATATCGGCCCCCGTTGCGATGCGTGTGCTGCCGCGCAACACCGTGAATGGATGGATCGTGACGTCGTTTTCGATCTCGACGGTCGGCTCGATCCACGTCGTCGTCGGATCGATGATCGCGACGCCGTTCAGCATGTGCCCCACGTTGATCCGGTCGCGCAACACTGCCGCAGCCTGTGCGAGTTCGACGCGCGTGTTGACGCCCTCGGTCTCGCCCGGATCGGGCGCGACGTAGGCAGCGACCGTGTCGCCAGCGTTCGCGAGCGCAAGCACCGTGTCGGTGAGGTAGAGCTCGCCCTGGGCGTTGTGCGGCGTGAGCGTGTCGAGTGCGGGCCAGAGCTTGTCGGCCTGGAACACGTAGATCGACGAGTTGACCTCGCGTACCGCGAGCTGCTCAGGCGTTGCGTCACGAGCCTCGACGATCGCCGTCACGTGCCCGGCCTCGTTGCGCAGGACCCGACCGTAGGCGCGAACGTCAGGTGGCATGAACGTCAGCACCGTTGCTGCGGCGCTCGCCTGCCGGTGCGCGGCGATCAGGTCGGCGAGCAGTTCGGCGGTCAGGAGCGGCGTGTCGCCCGAGAGGATGAGGACGTCGGCGGCGCGACCTTCGAGCGCCGGTCGGGCGCAGCGCACCGCGTCGCCGGTGCCGAGCGGCACGGGCTGAACGGCGACTTCGATCCCATCGCCCGCGAACGCATCGACGGTGGCGGGCGACGCGACCACAAGGATCGGATCGGCACCGGCACCACGGCCGGCCTCGATCACCCAGTCGACCATGCGCCTCCCGAGCACCGGATGCAGGTGTTTCGGGGTCGCGGATTTCATCCGGGTGCCGAGGCCTCCGGCCATGACGACGGCTGCGATTGGCGTGTCTGTCACGAGGCCTGAGTGGTTGGCTGGGGCGCCAGGATTCGAACCTGGGATCGCGGGACCAAAACCCGCTGCCTTACCGCTTGGCTACGCCCCACTGCGAGGCGAGTATAGGCGCTCCGGCGGACTAGGTTCAGGACTTGTTGCGCTCGGAGAAGAGCACGACGAGCGCCACGATCGCAATGATCACGACAACCGCGTAGGCGATCCCCTTCGCGATGAAGAGAACGATCGGCACAAGCAGCGCGAGAAGTTGCGAGGCGGCGAGGATCCAGCTCGCCTGCCGCACAAGCCCGGAGTTCGTCGTGCGGCCGGTGTAGATCCAGGCTCCAAGACCCGCCGCGGCAAGCACGAAGACGAGCCAGTGCGGGAACACATGCGCGACAACGAGCAGGCCTTCGACGGCCGCGATCCAGAATGAGGAGCGCAATCGGTGGCGCTGGAGAAGGCCGCCGAGGCCGGGCTGTGCGATGTCGGAGCCGCTCACTGCTGCAAACCTACCACGCCGGTTCGCAGAGCCAGACCCGGGCACGCGTCTCAAGTGCAGCGGCAGCTGACGCCGCTTCGCCTGGGTGGAGGAAGAGGCCGTAGACGGCCGGGCCGGCACCGCTCGCATCGGCATGGAACGCACCGGCCGCGCGTAGATCGGCGGCAAGTGGCGAGCTCGCGAGGTCATTGGGCGGAAGCGCGCCGAGATCTTCGGGCGATCGGATCGCGTGCAGCACTTCCTCGGCGGCGGCGCGGCGTTCGGCGAAGCCCTCTCCTCCGTTTCGCTCGTCGAAGCGCCGGTAGACCGCGCCGGTCGACTCCTTCTGCTCACCGCGGGGGATGGCAAGAACAACCGTGTACCCCTGCGGAAGTTCGACCGGCCGAAGCTCTGAGCCGTCGCCTGTGCCGATGCAGGGCCCTTGCTGAAGGAAGTACGAAACATCGGCGCCGAGGCGTCGTGCGAGCCGGTGGAGCGTCTCGGGGCCTAGCGGGGTCGGGAGTGTCGCCGACGCGAGCTGCAGCGCCGCAGCCGCATCGGCAGAGCCTCCGCCAAGACCAGCCGCGACGGGAATGCGCTTCTCGATCGTGACGCGCCACGCTGGCGTGACACCCGCTTCGGTGGCGACCGCTGCGAGCGCACGAGTGATCAGCGTGTCGTCGGCGAACCCGACGACCTCTTGCTGCGCGGCTGGCTCAAGCGTGAGCGTGTCGCTAAGCGAGATCCGCTGGAAGAGCGTCCAGAGCTCGTGGTACCCGTCTGCCCCGGGCGGGCCAACGACGAGGGCGAGGTTGAGTTTCGCGAACGCTTCGGCGGTGCTCATGCGAGGGCGGCGGCGAGCGC
>CAIWTI010000046.1 GCA_903915545.1 uncultured Actinomycetes bacterium
CGCCGCAGTCAGCGGCCCCTAACCGTCCCCAACGGCAAACCGCCGGCCGCGCACTGGGAACCGCTGCCCCCAACGCGCACCGCAGGCGACACGAGGAACACCAGACAAGAGGCGCCCACAAGGCGCCTCTTGTCATTTCTCGTCTCTTACTCGGAGACTTCGCTGAAGCGGGCTTCAAGCCGCGCGAGCGGGTCGGGATCGCCGCGCCGGTGCCGTCGCCAGCCCGCGAGCTCCTCGGCGGCGACAACGCCGGTGACGACCGCCGCAACGAGAGCACCCACAGCAATCGCTGGGAGCCACGCCCCCATCGCGCCGGCCCCGATACAGAGCACCGCGCCGGTTGTTCGTTTCGGACTTAGCGAGCCCGCGAGTCGTAAGCGGAACAGCGAATGGGCAAAGAGGTAGATCGCTGGTCCGGCACACACAGCAGCAAGTTCCGCCGCGCCGAGCCGCGCATCGGGATGCGTGATCACGATCTCGTTGCCGACGGCGCTCACGATCACCCCCGCAACCATCACGACGTGGAGATAGGTGTACGCGTCGCGCGCCACAACGGTGCGATCGGACGCGAGCTCGAGCCGACGCTCCGCGATTCGCGCGACGTAACTGAAATACAGCCACCACATCGCTGCAGTCGCGACAAACGACACGGCGAAGGACGTGAGGCGCGTCGCCTCGACGTGGAGACCTGAGGCCGTCGCTCCGGTCACGGCAATCGACTCGCCAAGGGCGATGATTACGAACAGCTGGAAGCGTTCGGAGAAATGCGAGCTTTCGAGCTGCCACGCCGAACCATCGAGCCGTTGCCGACCGGGAACGCGGTACACGAGAAGCGGGGCGACGTAATCCAATACGACGGCGATCAGCCACAGATAGGGCCTTCCGGCGCTGCTTGCCGCGCCCGCGACCCAGAACACGCCAGCTCCGACGAACCAGTAGAGGATCACGACAGCTCGCTCGCGTTCGACGGTGTCACGCTCGGCGGAGACGAACGCAAGGAATCCCGTGCGACCGGCCTGGATCGCGAGGTACGAGCCGACGAAGAGCACAGCCCGATTGCCGAAAGCGCCGGGAATCGACACGGCAAGCAGCAAGCTCGCGAGCGTGATCGCCATCAGCAGGATCCGCACGGTCACCGACTCCGGGTCAAGCTCGTTCGTCGCCCACGTCGTGTAGTTCCAGGCCCACCAGACGACAAGCAGCACGAGTCCTGCGTGCCATGCGCCTCGCCACGTCAGATCGGCGAGCAGCAGATGCGAAATCTGCGTGACCGCAAAGACGAACGCGAGGTCGTAGAACAGCTCGAGGTTCGTCGCCCGCTGCTGCTCCCCCTCGACTCGTTGTCGTTGGAACCGTGCCATCGAGAACGGCAGCCTACGCGCTGCGCCGTACGTTGCTTAGATACGCGCGGCGCGTGAAATCACTCCCCGGAGGTGTGCAATGCGGTTCGAGGGCAAGGTGCTGTTTGCGACAGGCGGAGGGTCGGGCATCGCCGCGGCCACCGCATGGAGATTTGCTGCCGAAGGCGGCAAGGTTGCGGTTGCCGATCTGTCGGCCGAGAACGCCGAGAAGATCGCGGCGGAGCTCGACGGGTCAATCGGCTTCGGCCTCAACGTTGCCGACGAGGACGCCGTCCGGGGCGCTATCGAGCGGGCGCATGCCGACCTCGGCCGGATCGACTATGTCTTCAACGCGGCGGGCCACGCCCAGTTTGGGCCCGTGGAGGAATGGACGAAGGCTGACTTCGACAAGATGATGAACGTCCACTTGGGTGGCACGTTCCTCACCACGAAGTACGTGGTGCGCCATATGAAGGAGGTCGGCGGCGGCTCGATCGTGAACGTCGCGTCGGTGGCGTCGATCGTTGCCCAGCCAAACAATGCGACCTATGGGGCCGCGAAGGCTGCGATCAACGGGTACACGCGGCAGCTTGCGCTCGAACTTGCGGGCGACAACATTCGCGTCAACTCGGTGGCGCCTGGACGGATCCGTACCGGCATGACGATCCCGCTCTTCACCCAGCGGGGTGAGGGAAGCTACGAGAAGGGTGCC
>CAIWTI010000047.1 GCA_903915545.1 uncultured Actinomycetes bacterium
CGCGCGCGTTCAACGGTGCGGTCTCGTTCGTCCCGGTTTGCGCCTACCTGCTTGCCCGCAAGACGCATGCGCCCGAGCTCGTTTGGGCTGCAAGCTCAATCGCGGTCGACGCGAAGCCGAAGGCGATCCCCGAATCCACACTTTCCGACGGTCTGTGGGATGGCGCCACGATGCTCTCTGGCTCGTCGTACGACTTCTGGGCCTACTCCCAAGGTCGTCGCTACAACACCTTCGCGTTCCGTGGTGCGCAGATGGACGCCTACGGCAACGTCAACAACACGGTAATCGGCCCGTACGCCGCGCCGAAAGTGCGGCTCCCGGGCGGCGGTGGCATGGCCGACCTTGGGTGCATGCTCCCGCTGATCTACCTCTGGTCGACGACGCACGACCCGCGCACGTTCGTCGAGAAGCTCGACTTCCGTTCGGGAATGGGTTGGGGCGATGGCGGCGATCATCGCGCACGGCTTGGTCTGCCGGGTGGCCCGCAGCTCTGCGTCACGAACCTCTGCGTGTTCGATTTCGAGCCCGAGTCGCGCCGCATGCGGATCCGGAGCTTGCACCCGGGCGTCACAGCTGAGCAGGTCGTTGAGGCGACCGGTTTCGAAGTGATCGTCCCTGCCGGTGACATTCCGGTGACCGCTGAGCCGACCGCCGAGGAGGTGCGTCTCCTCCGCGAGGAGGTCGACCCGACCGGCGCCCGTCTGCGCGAGTTCCGGTAGGCCGACCGGCGATGGCCGAGCTCGAGGTCTTCAGCGTCGAGCGCCGCGGGAACGTGGCGATCGTCTGGCTCGACCGGCCCGAGAAGCTCAACGCCATGGCGCCGACGTTCTTTCGCGAGCTGCCACTGGCGCTCGCCGAAGCGGTGGCCGACCCCCAATGTGGCGCGATCGTTCTGACTGGTCGTGGCCGTGCGTTCTCGGCAGGCGGTGACATCCAGTCGTTTGCCGAACTCACGAACCTGACGGCGTATCGGCGGCACCTCAAGCTCGTCTTTGACGCGTTCCACTCGGTTGAGAAGGTTGAAGTTCCGGTGATCGGCGCGATCAACGGCATCGCCTACGGCGGCGGCACCGAGCTGACACTCTCGTGCGACATTGTGCTCGCCTCCGAACAGGCGCGCTTCTCGTTCAAGGAGGCGACGGTTGGCTTGATGCCGGGCTACGGCATCGTGCGTGGGCCCCAGGTCATCGGCGTTGCGTGGACGCGCTGGCTCGCCTTCAGCGCCGACGAGATCGATGCGCACAAGGCGAAGGAGATCGGCCTTGTGCAGGAGGTCTACCCGCATGAGGAGCTGCTCGATCAGGCGCTCGCGCTCGCCGGCCGAATCGCTGACCACCCGCCGTTCGCGGTGCGTGTTGCAAAGAACTTCATCAACGCTGACAACGCGAGCCGTGGCATGTCCGACACGATCGAGTCGACGGCTCTGCTCTTTACGACGGACGATCACAAGCAGCGCGTGCAAGCCTTCCTCGACCGGCGCAAGGAGTCGTAGTGCGTCTCGGCGTCAGCATCCCGGTCGAAGAGAAGCTCACAGCCCTCCGCCTCGTGGAGCTTGCGAAGCTCGCGGAGCGTGGCGGCTTCGACACGGTGGTTGCCGGGGAAGTTCAGGGCCCAGAGGCAATGGCATTGCTCGGCGCGGTCGCCGTGTCGACGGAGCGCATCACGATCGGTACAGGCGTTGTTGCGATGCAGCCGCGCGGCGCGACGATGACCGGCATGGGGTTCGCGACGCTCGCGTCGCTCGCACCCGGGCGTGTGTGGGCTGGGATCGGCGTGTCGAGCCCGATGGTTGTCGAGCAGTGGCACGGGCGCGAGTTCGCCGCACCGCTGCAGTACGTGCGCGAGTACGTGCCGCACCTTCGCAAGACGCTCGACGGTGAACGCCTCGACACCGGCTTCAAACTCACGCTCGATAACGAGCACCGCGTCCCGATCATCCTTGCTGCGATGCGGCCGAAGATGATCGAGCTCGCAGGTGAAGTCGCCGACGGAGTCTTCCTCACGTGGTGCCCGCCCGACGAGGCCGAAGAGCGCGTCGCGCTTGCCCGACGTGGGGCCGAGCGCGCAGGGAAGAACCCCGACGATCTCCTCGTGATCGTCTCGTTCTTTGCGTACGCAGGGCCCGAGACCGATGCGGCACTCGATCGGATGCGCCGCTACCTCGTGCAATACGGTTGCGTGCCGACTCACCGTGACTCGTTCATCGGGACGATGAAGAACCTCGACGCGGTTGGTGAAGCGTGGGCTCGCGGCGACCGCAAGGGTGCGCTCGAGCTCGTGTCCGACGATGAGGTGCGCCACATCACCGTGGTTGGCGACGCCGAAGACGTTGTGCGGCGCGCAGCCGAGTACCACGCGGCGGGAATCGACCTGCCGATCATGGTCGCCACTGCAGCGAGACAGGGTGACGAGCTTGGCCCCTTCGCGACCGTTGAGGCAGTCGGCAAGCTTCTGGTCGAAGGAGGGAACGCATGACCGAAACCTATGACCGGTTGTTCTCACCATTTGCGTTCGCGGGCTTGACCGCGAAGAACCGGATCGTGATGGCGCCGATGGGAACCGGCCTGCCTGAGCACGACGGAACGTCGAACGAGCGGACGATTGCCTACTACCGTCGCCGTGCTGAGGGCGGGGTGGGGATGATGACGCTCGAAGCGTCGCTTGTGTCCCCCGATGCCTACGGCGTCGGCCCTGAGCTGCGCCTCCACGGTGAGCAGTTTCTGCCGGGTCTGACTGAGCTTGCCTCGGCGATCAAGGAGTACGACATTCCGGTTGGCATCCAGCTCTGGCACCCGGGCCGGCAGACGCTGCTTGGTCAGCCGATTGGCCCCTCTGCTGTGCCGCTCTCGAGTCGCACACCGATGCCGCACGCCATGACGATCGACGAGATCCACGAGATGGTCGACTGGTACGCGCTCTCGGCGGCGATCGCCAAGGAGGCGGGCTTCGACTACGTCGAGGTACACGGCGCCCACTGTTACCTGCCGTGCGAGTTCATCTCGCCGCTCTCGAATCTCCGCACCGACGAGTACGGCGGCTCGCTCAAAAACCGTGCGCGCTTCCCGATCGAGGTTGTGCGCGCGATCAAGGAACGCTGCGGCGCGGACTACCCCGTCTCGTATCGCATCAGCGGCGAGGAGGGTGCGGAGGGCGGCTTCACGCTCGAAGATTCGACGCAGGTCTGCAAGTGGCTCGAGGAGGCTGGCGTCGACACGATCAGCGTCTCGGCCGGCAACTGGTACGCACTCCACTACACGATCGGTCCGATGTTCATGCCGCGCGGTTACCTGCTGCACCTCGCGCGCGCGATTCGCGCGGCAGTCTCAGTGCCGGTTACTGCCGCCGGTCGTCTCGACGATCCCGCGCTTGCCGAGCAGGCCCTCGCCGACGGCGATGCTGACCTGATCGCGGTCGGCCGCGGGCTGATCGCCGACCCGGACTGGCCGGTCAAGATTCGCACCGGCCATCGCAGCGACGTTCGCCCGTGCATCTCATGCAACGCGTGCGTCGACCTTGTCGCGCAGGCACAAGAGGCCCGTTGCGCCGTCAATCCTGAGGTCGGACGTGAGGTCGACTGGGAGATCGGCGAAGCAGCCGTGGCTAAGCGCGTGATGGTCGTCGGTGGTGGCCCGGCTGGGATGGAGGCTGCGCGGATCGCGCGCCTGCGCGGCCAC
>CAIWTI010000048.1 GCA_903915545.1 uncultured Actinomycetes bacterium
CGTGCCGGTGACGTTCACCGACCTTGGGCGTGTTCCGTTTGCCACTGCGACGACGGTTCGGGTCGACGTCGCAACTGTTCCGGGCGAGAAGAACAAGGCGAACAACTCCGCCCAGTACCCGGTCATCTTCTCGCTGCCGTAGCCACTGTGCACGTCGGCGCCGCTACCGCAGCCGTCATTGCCGTCGCCGGACTCGTTGTGGGCTTCGGTGGGCTGGCGCTCGCCTGGGCGTCCTGGCTCAAGATCTCTCGCACCCGCGATGCTCAGAAGCACGTTCTCGGTGGCAGTCGTCGTGACGTGATCGATTTCGCGGTGTCCCTGCAGACGCGCATCGACGACCTGCACGGGACTGTCGATGAGATCGCGGCAGGACTTGCACGTCTCGATCGACGGATCGATCAGGGTCTTACGAACGTTGCGGTCGTTCGGTACGACGCCTACGAAGACACGGGTGGGCATCAGTCGGCATCGGTGGCGATGCTCGACGCGACACGCACGGGCGTCGTCATCACGGCGATCACAGGCCGCGAGCACGCCCGAATCTACGTCAAAGATCTTGAGCGCGGTGTCTCGGCAATTCCGCTTTCACCTGAAGAGAGCGATGCCGTCGAACGCGCCATGGGCCGGTAGCCCGGCGTGTCTGTTTCGGTTCGGTAACGGGTCGCGTTAACCGCCGAACGGGGCGGTAGAGTGAGCGGGGCGTGCAACACGTCCTGGTCCTAAACGCCAGTTACGAGCCGCTTAACGTGTGCTCACTTCGACGCGCGCACGTCCTTCTGATCAAAGGCAAGGCCGAGGTCGTCGAGACGCTTGAGCGTCCTTTGCGCGCGGCGGCTGGGACGTACCCGTGGCCGCATGTGATCCGGCTGCTCACCTACGTGCGGGTCCCACGGATCGTGCAGCGGAAGATCTCGCGGCGCGCGCTGTTTGCCCGCGATGGCTGGCGGTGTGTCTACTGCGGGACTGCGTCGGGGCGGTTGACACTCGACCACGTGATTCCGCGCTCCCGCGGTGGCGGGTCGGAGTGGGAGAACGTCGTTACCTCCTGCGCGCCGTGCAATCTCCGCAAGGGGAACCGGCTCCCGCATGAGATCAACATGGTGCTGCCGCAGCCGCCACGGCCGCCGGCTCCCGTGCTGTTCATTCGTCTCGCGACACCGAAGATTCCGCAGCGGTGGGAGCACTACCTCTCGTCGTACGGTCAGGCGCAATCGCCGCCTCCCGAAGCCGTTCCGCTCGCCGCGTAGGCCGGAGCTACCCCGTTGCCCGGGGCAGGTCAGCCTGCTCCCAATCCGACCAGGAGCCCGGATAGAGACGGCCCTCGCGACCTGCGAGGTGGAGCTTGTGGAGCACGGCGCAGGCCGTGATGCCTGA
Organism: uncultured Actinomycetes bacterium; assembly: GCA_903915545.1. GTDB lineage: Bacteria > Actinomycetota > Thermoleophilia > Gaiellales > Gaiellaceae > PALSA-600. Next base: position 1,375 of record CAIWTI010000048.1, read on the forward strand.
GCCGCAGTAGGCGACGAGATCGCCGGCGGGAAGGTCGGGGAGCGGCTCGTTCCACGGCGCGTTGAAAGCGCCGGGGATGCGGCCGGGGTTCTTGTCGACCGGGTTCGGCTCGCCGCGGTAGCGCAGCGGCAGGCGCGCGTCGACGATCACGTGCTCATCGAGCGACTGGGCGAGGGCGCCGCGCGAGATCGTGTCGGTTTTGCGCTCGACGGGAGTGAAGGTTGCGAGCTCGATCTGCTCTTCGCCTGGGACAAGTGCACCGCGCCAGTTCGCGAGCTCAATTACCGCGCAGGCGTCGTGCCCGAAGTGTCGGAGCAGCCACCACAGCCGTTCGGCTCCTCCGAGCGATCCATATGCGACGACGAAGACCTCTGGGCCGATCCCTGCCCGCCCTGCGACTGCCGCGAACTGTTCAGCCGTGGGCAGCGGATGGCGCCCCTCGCCCGATCGGCTGAGGTCGGACAGGTCATGTTCGACGTCGAGAAACGATGCTCCGGGGATGTGGCCTGCGAGGTACTGCGACCGACCCAGGGAGGGGTCGTCGAGAGCCCAGCGACAGTCCACGAACTGGTAGCGCACAGCGGGAGGCTAGAGGTTTCTCAGGAGATCGTGGCTGACCGACGCTCGACAGCGACGACGTCCCGCCATTCACCACGCAGGCGGCCGATGCGTTCGTGCACGCCAATCTGACGGAACCCGCACCGCTCGTGGAGTGCGAGTGAGCCAACGTTCTCGGGAAAGATGCCCGATTGGATCGTCCAGACACCCGCCGCCTCGGTCGAGGCGATCAGGCCCTCCAGCAGAAGTCGGCCGACGCCTTGCCCTTGTGCTTCGGGTGCGACGTAGACGCTGTGTTCAACTACGCCGGCGTACGCGCAGCGATCGGAGATGCCGCTTGTCGCGACCCAGCCAAGCACGGCGTCGCTTGAGAGAGCGATGAGCCGGTGCTGCTTGAGGTGCGAGACATCCCAGGCCTCCCAGGACGGGACGTCGGTTTCGAACGTTGCGAAGCCTGTCGCGATGCCAGCGGCGTAAATGC
>CAIWTI010000049.1 GCA_903915545.1 uncultured Actinomycetes bacterium
CGGCGACGGACGGGGCAGGCAACACGATCTCGGGCTCGTTCGACGTTTCTGTCACGGACACGACCGCACCGACGATCACACTCCCGTCGGATCAGGCGCTCGAGGCGACATCGGCGACAGGCGCGACGCTCCTCTACAACGCAACCGCAACAGACCTTGTCGACGGTGCGCTTCCCGTGACCTGCTCCACGCCGTCGGGGGCGCCGGCTCCGTTTGGCTTCACGACGGTCACCTGCTCGGCGACCGACGCGCACGGCAACACGACCTCAGCCAGCTTCATGGTGGCGGTCGTCGACACGACCGCGCCGACGCTCACGACGCCAGGAAGTCTCACCTTTGAGGCGACGAGCCAGGCAGGTGCAACGGCCACGTTCGCGTTCAGCGCAACCGATGCCGTCGACGGTGCACTGACGCCAGTCTGCGATCACGATTCGGGAACGCTGTTCAGCTTTGGCATAACGACGGTGCAGTGCTCTGTGACCGACACTCACGGCAACTCGGCACACCGAAGCTTCACGATCCGCGTGCGCGACACGATCGCACCCATCGTCGTCGTTCCGCCGCTTGTGACGCTTGAGGCCAATGGCCCTGCAGGAGCGTTCGGCACCTATCTCGCCACCGCAACGGACAACATCGACGGCTCGACCTCGGTGTTCTGCCTGCCCCCATCGGGTGCGTTCTTCGCGTCCGGAAGCACGACGGTCGACTGTGCGGCAACCGACAGTCACGGGAACACAGCGCACGCGTCCTTCAGTGTGGACGTGCGTGACACCGTTGCGCCTGTCATCTCGGGCGTTCCCGGGGCCATCCGCGTTGCAGCGGCGAGTTCGGCAGGCACCGCGGTCGCGTACGCCGCGCCTCACGCAGTCGATGCTGCTGACGGTTCAACGCCCGTCGTCTGTTCGCGAGCGGGCGGGAGCGTCTTTCCTGTCGGCCTGACAACCGTCACGTGCAGCTCGACCGACCACAGCGCCAACACGTCGCGCGTGAGCTTCACGGTGACGGTTGCCCCTGACCACTTTGCGTCGAGCGGGCTCACGTATGGCGTGAACGCGTTTGTCGGTCAGCCGTTCGGGCTCACAGTGACTGCCTACGACACGGCGGGCCGCATCCTGACGACGTTCTCGGGATCAGGTGCGGCGAGCGACCGAACGGGAACGGTGTCGACAACGCCGATCACGTTCACGAACGGCATCGCAACCCTTGGCGGGACGATCAACGCGCCGTCGATAGGCGACGTCATCTCGGTCACAGATGGGTTCGGCACGCCGTCAAAGACGCGCGACTTCGCGGTCGTCGGGCCGGTTGACCACTTCGTCTCCTCGGGTCTTTCCGTCGGCACGAGCCTTGCAGTCGGCCAGAGCTTTAGCGTGACAGTTACCGCCTACGACGCCGTTGGGAACGTGGCTCTCGCCTACAACGGCACCGCGACCGCAACCGACACGACCGGCACCGTGCAGACAGCACCGATCAGCTTCTCGAACGGTGTTGCAACCGTCACGGGAACCGTGCGCGCACCTTCACGGGCTGATGCGATCAGCGTCGGCGACGGCATTCACGTCTCCGCTCGGACACGCGAGTTCCCCGTCATCGGCGGTGTCGATCACTTCGCCTCGTCTGGCCTAACGGTTACGACGTCAATCCAGGCTGGACGGTCGTTCTCGGTGACCGTCACCGCGTACGACGCAGTGGGCAACGTCGCAACTGGATTCGGCGGTTCCGCAGCGGTGACGGATCGGACGGGCGCACTTGCCACGACCAGCGTGTCGTTCAGCCAAGGCATCGCGACGCTCACCGAAGCCGTGCTTGTGCCGATCGCGACCGACTGGCTCACGATCGGCGACGGTACGCACACGTCGGCGCAGACGCGCACCTTCGCAGTAACGCGGTAGGCCGCGCGCACCGCACGGGGTAGGCTCGCTCCCGTGCGGTGCGTTCGAGCCACCAGGTACGTCACGCCTCTACGTGAGGGCGGTTCGCTGCCAGCGCTGATCGAGGCGGGCGACCACGGCCTGTACGTCCTCAAGTTCCAAGGGGCGGGGCAGGGGCCGAAGGCGCTCGTTGCTGAAGTCGTCGTTGGTGAGCTCGCCCGCGCGCTTGGCTACCTGATGCCGGAGCTCGTCTTGGTCGACCTCGACCCGCAGCTTTCGATCGCCGAGCCCGATCAGGAGATCCAAGATCTGCTCGCCGCAAGCGCCGGGCTGAACCTTGGCGTCGACTTCCTGCCCGGGTCGCTGCCGTTCAACCCGGCCGATGGTCAGGCGCCCGACCCCGACCTCGCCGCCGACATTGTGTGGCTCGACGGCCTCGTGACGAACATCGATCGCACCGCCCGCAATCCGAACTTGCTGTGGTGGCACCGGCGGCTCTGGGTGATCGATCACGGCGCCGCGCTCTACTTCCACCACGGCGATCAGGCTCCGGCGGGCCACGCCGAGACACGCTTCGCAGCGATTCGCGAACACGTGCTGCTGCCCTTCGCCTCGTCGATCGCCGCTGCCGATGCGCGGCTTGCGCCTCGCGTAACCCCGGAAGTGATCGACGCAGTGCTCGCCGAAATCCCCGACGTCTGGTTGAACGGCGAGGATCGTGGCGTGTACGCGGAGTACCTCACGGCTCGTCTTGCGAACCGCGGCTTCGTCGACGAGGCTGAGGCAGCCCGTGGCTGACACGTTCTCGTACGCGGTGTTGCGCCTCGTGCCTGCGCTTGAGCGCGGGGAGCGGATCAACGTCGGCGTCGTCGTATTTTGTCGGCCGAAGGCGTTCCTCCAGGCGCGGACGGCACTCGACGAGATGCGGGCGCGTGCGCTGTGGCCTGACGTCGACTTCGAAGCGGTCGCGCAGCACCTGAAGGGGCTCGAACGAATCGCTGCTGGCGACCCTGAGGCAGGGCCGATCGCCCAGCTCGACCTGACGGGGCGCTTCCACTGGCTCGCCGCACCGTCGAGCACGATCGTCCAGCCGTCCGAGGTTCACACGGGCATCTGTGACGACCTCGACGCGCAGGTCGAGCGGCTCTTCCGCGAACTGGTCACCGGCTAGCGCCACACGGCTCTGCGCTTGACGCCGACGGCCGCAGCAACCCGCGTCGGTACCGTCACCTGAGTGAACGCGCAGACCTGGAACGAACGCTACGCCGAGAAGGAACTCGTCTGGACGTCGCAGCCGAACCGTTTCCTCGTCTCGGAAACCGACGGCCTGATGCCCGGCAGCGTGCTCGATCTTGCGTGCGGTGAAGGCCGCAACGCGATCTGGCTTGCCGAACAGGGTTGGCGTGCAACCGGCGTCGATTTCGCCGATGTTGGGATCGCGAAGGCGCGCGAGTTGTCTGCGTCGCGTGGGGTGGAGTGCAAGTGGCTCGTCGCCGACCTCGCCGCTTACGAGCCGCCAGCGCACGAGTTCGACCTCGTCATCCTCTTCTACTTGCAACTGCAGCAGCGCGAGCTTGGCCCGGTCGTTTCGCGCGCAGCGAGCGCCGTCGCCGCAGGGGGAACGTTCCTGCTCGTCGCGCATGACTCACGGAACCTCAACGAGGGCCACGGCGGCCCTAAAGATCCGACGGTGCTCTATACGGCTGAGGACGTCGTGCCGCACCTTGGCGACCTGAAGGTCGAGCGGGCCGAATCGGTGATCCGGCCCGTTGAAACCGACACAGGTGTCCGCAACGCGATCGACGTGCTCGTTCGCGCGAAGCGCACCTGGTAGACACCGGAGTCGCTCTAGGAGCGAATGAGCTCGAGCACCTCGTCGCGCTTCTTCTCCATAAGTTCCTGCGAGAGCGCTTCGAGGTTGAGGCGTAGGAGCGGCTCGGTATTCGACGGGCGGATGTTCATGTGCCAGTCGTCCGCGTCGATCGAGAGCCCATCGAGGTGCGAGACCTTCCCTTCGGTGCGGTAGCGCTCCTTGATCTCCTGAAGTTTCAGCGGCACGTCGACGACCGGCGTGTTGATCTCGCCCGTCAGGAAGTACGTCGAGCGCAGCGGAGCGAGGATTTCAGAGACTTTCTGACCGCGCTTCGAGACGATCTCAAGCATCAGCAGGAAAGGGACGACACCCGTGTCGGCTTTTGTGAAGTCCCGGAAGTAGTAGTGCGCTGACACTTCACCGGCGAAGACGGCGTCGACATCGCGCATGCGCTGCTTGATGAACGCGTGGCCGACCCGGTTTGCGAGCGCAACACCGCCAGCAGCCTCGATCGCCTTCGGGACTGCCCACGACGCGCGCACGTCGTAGATGACGGTGCCGCCGGGCTCGCGTCCGAGCATCGTCTCGGCAAAGAGGGCGGTTGTGAAGTCGCCAGGGATGAACTCCCCCGTCTCATCGACGAAGAAGCAGCGGTCGGCGTCGCCGTCGTAGGCGACTCCGAAGTCGGCGCCTTCGGAACGCGTCTTCTCGATGATGAAGTCGCGGTTCTCGGGGAGCAGCGGGTTCGGTTCATGGTTCGGGAACGAGCCATCGGGCTCGAAGTAGCAGCGGACGACCTCGACCTGCGGGAGCCGGTCGAGCACACGCGGAAGCATTACGCCAGCCATCCCGTTCGCAGCGTCAACGACGATCTTCAACGGCTTGATCGCGGCGGGATCGATGAAGCCGAGGACGCACTCGACATAAGCGTCCCAGACGTTCGCTTCGGTGATCGTTCCGCGCGTCGCATCGCGCCACTCACCCTTGACGGCGCGGTCGCGCACGTCGAGCAAGCCCGACTCGCCACCCACCGGTAGCGCGCCGCGGCGCACGATCTTCATCCCGATGTACTCCTTCGGGTTATGCGAGGCGGTGACCATGATCCCGCCCTCGAGGCCCAGGTTCCCGACTGCGAAATAGACCATCTCGGTGCCGACCAGGCCAAGGTCGATCACGTCGGCGCCAGCGTCGGCGGCGCCCTCGATTACGGCAGCCGCAACAGACGGGCTTGCGAGGCGCATGTCGCGCCCAACAGCGATCTTGCGCGGTTCGAACTGCTCGACGTAGGCACGGCCGATCGCGTAGCCGCCTTCCTCATCGATATCGCTGCCGTAGATGCCACGGACGTCGTACGCCTTGAAGATCGCTGGATTGAGCATGCCCTGGACTCTACGGAAACCGCACGACTGCGGGGCTACGGTGTGGTTTCACCCTTCGAGGATCGCTTTGATCCGCTGCGACGACTCCTCGGTGGGTGACTCGGAGATGATCGTCGCCGGGCGCTCGAACTGCGTGAGCGCAGCCTTCAGTGGTTCTGCTCGCAGCGTGCCGTCACCGTACGGGAGGTGTTTCGTCTCGTTGCGGTTCGCGAACTGGATGTCGGAGAAGTGAATGTGGAACGGCGCTCCCGGCTCCAGCACTGCATCCGCCTTTGCGAGCGCCTCGACGAACGGCTCGACCGTCAGGAACTGCCCGTCGGAGGTCGCGTGCATATGGGCGAAGTCGATCACGGGGCGTACCCAGCCAAGCCGACCTGCGATCTCGACCACATCATCGAGCGAGCCGAGCTCGCGCACGCGGCCCATCACCTCGATTCCAAACGGGACAGCACGATCCTTGCCCTCGAGGCGCTCGCGCAGCTCGCCCAGTTGCTCGCACACCGAGTCGATCGCGTCCTCGCGGGACCGCCCAAGCAGGAAGCCGGGGTGGAACACGACGACCTCAGCGCCCGCGACCTTTGCGATGCCCGCCGAGTGGTCGAGCATCCCAACCGCCATATTCAGCTTCTTGCCGCGCTCAGCATGGCCCATGAAGCCCGCGATCGGCGCGTGCACGGAAAGGACGATCCCGGCGTCGCGCGCAAGCTCACCAAACCGGTCGGCGAACTCGTAGCTCATCCAGAACTTCCCCTCGAAATCGAGCTCGCACGCGCTGTAGCCGCGCTCCTGGAGCAGCGTGATCGCCGCCTCGGGGCACTCCTGTGACGGAACACGCGCAGGCCCGATATGCAGGGACTTTGTCATTCCCGCAAGCGTAATGGTCGTTGGGTCGGTCCGTCCGGAGGCCTATCTAGGCTCTCTTGCATGAGCAGTGCACCTAGCCGTATCGACCTCCTCGAGCTCGATATCGACCTGCGACTCGCCGACCTCTGGCGTGAGGCTGCGGGTATCGGCGAGTGGTCGCTTGAAGTTGTCGCCGCATTCATGCGCGCGGCGTACGGCAAGGGCTACTGCGATGCGCTCACCGAGGACAACCCTGGTTCGCTCTGTGCCGACCACGGGTATCGCGTGCCTGGCCGCAGCCTTGATGCTGCCCCGGTCGACGCGTAGCGCCCGGCCTCGGCAGGACTCACACCCTCCTAACACTCCACCGACCGAGGTGGGGGTACACTTGTGGCAGTGGCCCGCTCGAAGCGTAATCCTGCTCGCCTGGTCGTGGCCCTCGCCATTGCCATGCTCCTCGCTGTGTTTCTTCTCTACACCGCCGTTGTTGGCAACTCAACACCGGTGCTGCAGCCAAGCAACCTCGCGGGACACGCGGGCACCGTCTCGCTCACCGGCGAGGTCATTGGCCCGGTCACGGGCGACTCGCACACGACTGGCCTCGACTTCGGTCTCAAAGACATCTCTGGTACGAGCCCCGTCATCCCGATCGATTTCCACGGCTCGGTTCCTGACCTCTTCAAGGTTGGGCGTCACGTGAACCTCACCGGCCAGATGAAGAACGGCACGTTCGTGGCAACCGATATGACGACGAAGTGCCCAAGCAAGTACACGTCCACTAACGGGTCGTAAGTGGCCGATCTCGGTCGCGCGGCACTGATCGTCAGCTTCGGGCTTGCCCTCTGGGCGCTCGTCGCAGGCATCGCCGGCGCCAAGGCAAACCGTCGTCTGCTCGTTGATTCGGCGCGCAACGCGCTCATCGCGTGCTTCGTGTCGACGTTCGTCGCGAGCGCGATCCTCGCCTCAGCGCTTGTCCGCCACGACTTCACGTTCACGTACGTCGCCTCGCACACGAGCCATGACCTCCCGACGCTCTACTCGCTCTCGGCGTTCTGGGGTGGGCAGGAAGGGTCGCTGCTCCTGTGGCTGTTGATTCTCAGCGCCTACGCCGCCGTGACGGTCACGCTCAACAAGCGGCTCCTGCGCGATCTGATCGCCTGGACGGTGCCGGTGTTCGCGGGCATCGCCACGTTCTTCTCGTTCATTCTTGTGGCCGTCTCGAGCCCGTTCGTCACGCAGTCGCGCGCGGTTGACGGTGCTGGGCTCACACCAAGCCTGCAGAACCCGTACATGGTCGCCCACCCGCCGATGCTCTACCTCGGCTACGTCGGCCTCACCGTCCCGTTCGCGTTCGCCGCAGGTGCGCTGCTCTCCCGGCAGGCCGACGAGCGCTGGCTGATCGCAACACGTCGCTGGACGCTCCTCGCCTGGATGTTCCTCGGGTTCGGTCAGTTGCTCGGCTCTCACTGGGCATACGTTGAGGTGGGCTGGGGCGGCTACTACGCCTGGGATCCCGTCGAGAACGCTGCGCTTATGCCGTGGCTCGTGGCGACCGCCTTCCTGCACTCCGTGATGATCCAGGAGCGCAAGGGCATGCTGAAGATCTGGAACGTCGTGCTCGTCTCGCTCGCGTTTGAACTGTCGGTGTTCGGCACGTTCCTTACGCGTTCGGGAGTGATCAACTCGATCCACTCCTTCGCGAAAAGCTCGATCGGGCCGTGGTTCCTTGTCTTTGTCTGCATCACGACGATCTTCTCAACCACGTTGATCCTCACACGCATGCCGCTGCTGCGTGCCCGCACGAAGCTCGAGTCGGCGCTCTCACGCGAAGCGACGTTCCTCTACAACAACCTGCTGCTTGTCGCGCTGAGCCTGACGATCCTCTGGGGTGTGCTTTTCCCGGTGCTCACCCAGATCTTTATCGGTGAGTCGAAGACGATCGGCCGCCCCTACTACGACTTCTTCCTACGCGCGTTCGGCCTGCCGCTGCTGCTGCTCATGGGCATCGGCCCGCTGATCGCCTGGCGCCGTGCCTCGGTTCGGTCGCTGCTCACGACGCTCCGCTGGCCGATGTCGGTGGCGATCATCGCGGGCATTGGGCTCGTGATCGCTGGCGCCGGCTCGTCGTATCCAGGGCTTATCGCCTACACGTTCTGTGCATTCGTACTCACGACGATCGTTGTCGAAGTGGTTCGCGGTACGCGGGCGACGGGATCGCTCACAGAGCTCGTTGGCCGCAATCGGCGTCGGTACGGCGGCTACGTCGTTCACTTCGCGATCGTCATGCTCGCCATTGGTATCGCAGGCTCGAGTGCGTACGGGACAACCAAGGAACAGTTCCTGAACCCGGGCCAGACAATGACCGTCGCGGGGTACCACGTCACGTACAAGAAGCTTGAGGTGGAGAAGGGCGCGACCTCGTCCGAAACCCGGGCCGTCCTCACATTCACGGGCAAGGCGACGGGAACGTTGAAGAGCGGCACCAACGCGTACTTCGCCGACGGCTCAAGCTCGCGCGAGGTTGGCATCCATACAAACTGGCTGCGAGCCGAAGACCTCTACGTGATCTTCGACCAGAAGCAGGGCGGAGGCGTGTACTTCAAGGTTCTCGTGAAGCCACTCGTCAACCTGATCTGGATCGCCGGAATCATCTTTGTGATCGGGTCGCTCGTCGCACTCTGGCCGGACGCGCGCGAGCAGAAGAAGCTCGTCGCCCGACTCGCACTCGCACGCGCATGACGTCGCTCGTCCTTGGCGCGATCCTCGCTGCGGGGGCGGTACTCCTGACTGCGATGCCGTTCATTCAGCACGCCGACAACCTCAACGCGCCTCTCGACGGCCCGACGCCCGAGCAAGAACGACGGATCGCCGTGATCGAAGAGCGCGACCGGGCACTCTCGGCGCTCAAGGAACTCGAGTTCGACCACCGCACGGGAAAGATCGACGATACGGACTACCGGACGCTCGTTGGGCCGCTTCGACGCACTGCCGCCGACGCGCTGCGCATCATCGACGAGGGTGCGGCGAAGGAGTAGCCCCCTGAGGGGCGAAGGATCGTTGCAATGACGCGGCGATTTCTCGTGGCGGTTGTCTGCCTGCTCTGCGTGAGCACGCCAGCCTTCGGCGACTCGATCCAACCGATCTCTGCGAAGAAGCAGCAGGTCGACTCGAAGATTCAAGCGCTGAAGAGCAACCTTGGCTCCCGGAAGGCGAGCGAGTCGGCATTGCAAGGCCAGATTGACGGCTTCACGTCGCAGATTCGCACCCTCGAGACGAAGGTCGGTGACGTTTCGCTCAAGCTCAGCACGTTGGAGCGCGATGTCGCACTGCACCAGCAGCGCCTTCATGCACTCGCGCAGCTCTACGTGCTGCAGACCCAGCGTCTCAACACGCTCAAAGCCCAGTACTCGACGGCGCTGAAGCATCTCACCGAGCGCCTCGTGACGATCTACATGAGCGGCGAGCCGTCAACGTGGGAGCTCTACTTCGGGTCGGGCTCGTTGAACGACATGATCTCGCAGTCCGACTTCGTCAAGCGGATCGGTCACGAAGACAAGCTGATCGCGACCAAGGTCGAGAATGCGAAGCAGTCGATGCAGGCATCACGTGTCAAGACGCGCGCAGTGCGCGGAAAGGTGAAGAGCGAGGAGCGTGTGATCGCCGCTCGCGCATCGCAGACACGCGAGGTGAAACTCAAGCTTGTCGGTGCGAAGAACGCGCTCGACGCGAACCGTCAACAGAAGCTCGTCGCACTCTCGTCACTGAACGCGCAGGATCGCGCCGAGGCCGAAGAGATCGACGCGCTGCAGGCCGCGAGCGCCTCGCTTGCGTCCCAGATCCGTGCGGCGCAGCAGGCGAGCGCGGGTGGGCCAACCGCCACCCCGTCAAGCGCAGGACTGATCTGGCCTGTCTCAGGTCCGGTCACGAGCCCGTACGGCTGGCGTTGGGGTCGGATGCACGAGGGAATCGACATCGGCGTAGCAACGGGTACGCCGATCCATGCGGCCGCGGCGGGCAAGGTCATCTACTGCGGTTGGGAAGAGGGGTACGGCAACCTCGTGATCCTCGACAACGGTGGCAATCTCGCGACGGCGTACGCACATCAGTCATCGATCGCCGTCACGTGCGGACAGGACGTCGCCCAAGGTGAGACGCTTGGCTACGTCGGCTGTACCGGCCACTGCACGGGGCCGCATCTCCACTTTGAAGTTCGGGTCAACGGGAATCCCGTCGATCCGATGGGCTATCTCTAGCCCGGCGGCTTAGCCCGCGAGCGGAACGTAGATATCCGTGATCCGCTTGGCCGGATCAGGCTCGGTGCGCGGATCGGTGACGTAGCTCTCCCAGAACGGCCCCGATGGTCTGCGACCGTACTCAGCGATCCACTCGAAGAGCCGCTCGCATGCCTCACGCAGTCCTTCGTACGGGCCGACGTACCGGAGGCGCGCTACCTGGCATTCAGGCAGCTCGATCGTCGGGATCGACGAATCCTGCGACGTGGGCACGCCGAGCTCGAGCTCGAAGGTCTCGCCAACGGACAGGTAGCGGGTAAAGGCTGCGCCCGTAGGCGCGACGCCGGCAGCGGCGAGGCGGGTGTACAGGCTTTCGAATCCCTCATCGAACACCTCGGTGAGGCGCGACGCCTCCGCCGTGCGATGGATGACGACGGCAGGGGTTGCGGCGAGATCGATCAGTTCTGGCTGTGGCACGCGCCAAACGGTAGCCGCGCAGCACCGGGTTTGTATCGGGAGTTCTTCCGGATTGCGGTCGCGGATTAGCTGCCGAACGTCTGCACGAGCAAGAAGATGTTGAGACCGACGATCACGCCAGCGACGAGCCACGCCG
>CAIWTI010000050.1 GCA_903915545.1 uncultured Actinomycetes bacterium
CTGGTCGAGCCGCCCTTCCGGGAACAGGCTCGCGTCTTGGTCGACGTCGTCGGGAAGCAGCGGCACCTGCGAAAGTTCAGCAGCGTGCGTCACGCCAACGATCGAGCTCGCGGCGCTCTCGACAAGCGCAGGCGTGCCGCTCGGAAGCATGTCGTAGCGCCGCAGTCCCTCGTACGCACCAAGCAACGAGCGGACGTGGTCGGGCATCGCGCTCGCGGCCGCGGTCTCCGAAGCAAGCATGTGGCGATAGAACTCCGGCGGTCGCCGCACGGTCTGGCAGGCGTTGCTGATGATGAAGTCGAGGCGCTCGCGCGTCTCGAGCAGGTGGCTGCAGAACGCCTCGACGCTCGGGGTGTGCCGTAGGTCGAGGCCGAAGATCTCTAGCCGGTCGCGCCACTCCTCAAAATCTTCCTCGCGGGCGTACCGCTCTGCCGAGTCGCGCGGGAAACGTGTGGTCACGATCAGATGCGCACCGGCCCGGAGCAGCTTGATCCCCGCCTGGTACCCGATCTTCACCCGGCCGCCGGTGAGGAGCGCCACCTTGCCGGTCAGGTCAGCCGTCTCGGTGCGCTTCGCGAAGTTGAAGTCGCCGCACGGAATGCAGAGCTGATCGTAGAACGGGTGGATCGCCGTGTAGCGCTCCTTGCACACGTAACAGAGCTGCGGCTCGATCACCTCGCGAATCTCGGACGCATCGTCGTCGAAAGACTGCTCAAGCTCTCGCTGCTCGAAACCCTTTGGCGGGTAGACGTTCGGCGTCGTGAAGACGGGACGCTCGCGGAGCACACGGATGCCGGTTTCGTTGAGGACAGACTCGATGCTGTTCTGCTTCGCAGCCTTCTCAAGCTTCCGTGCAGCCTTGCCCCAGCGACGGCGCTGCACAACGTCTGGTTCGAACACGTCGGCCGCGGCGGTCAGCAGGCGGGTGCGCTGCTCAACGGTCAGCGAGCCGAGCAGGCTGCGATCGGCAACGATCTCCTCGAGGATTCCCGTCGCCTCAAGCAGGCGGGCCGCGCGCGCGTCAGCGGTTTCGACCACGACGTCGGGCTCGTTCGTCAACTCATCAGTTCCAGACACCCGATGAGGGTAGCTGCCGATGATCGGCAGAATGCCGCCATGGCGCTTCGCCTCAACGTCTGGTCGGGTCCGCGGAACATCTCGACCGCATTGATGTACTCGTTCCGTGAGCGGGCCGATACGTGTGTCTTCGACGAGCCGCTCTACGCGCACTACCTTGCGACAACCTCAGCGCGGAGCGAGCATCCACTCACCGAGGACGTAATCGGCTCGATGTCGACCGACGCCAATGAGGTCGCCGACACCGTCATCTTCGCCGACCATGGCCGACCCGTCGTCTTCTTCAAGCAAATGGCACACCACCTGGTGCCTGGCGTGCCGGAGCGGATCCTCACCGACTGCACGAATGCCCTGTTGATCCGCGATCCGGTCGAAGTTCTCACGACAATCGTGCGACAGCTACCCGAACCCGGGATGAACGACATTGGGATCGCGCGGCAGCGAGAACTCCTCAACGAGCTTCGGGCGTATGGCCAAGAGCCAGCCGTGCTCGACGCGCGGCGGCTCCAAAACGAGCCCGAACGCGTGCTGAAGACGTTCTGCGACCGCGTCGGCATCCCCTGGGATCCAGCGATGCTCTCGTGGCCAGCAGGGCCGAAGCCCGAGGACGGTGCCTGGGCGCCCGCGTGGTATGCCAACGCGCACACCTCAACCCACTTCACGCCGCATCAGCCGAAGACCGAGCCGGTGCCAGCCCATGTGGCCGAAATCGCCGCGGAGGCCAGCGAGATCTACAAAGAACTGCTTGAGTTGGCGATCTGATGGAGACCTACCGCCCCGACGAACTCCCCGATCCCCGCAACGCCGACATCCTGGTGCATGTTGGGGGTGAACTCGTGCCGCGTTCCGAGGCGAAGGTTTCGGTGTTCGACTCGGTCGTGCAAGGCGGCGACGCGGTCTGGGAAGGCCTGCGCGCCTACAACGGTCGGATCTTCGCGCTCGACGCGCACCTCGACCGGCTCTTCGACTCGGCCCATGCGCTCGCCTTCAAGGGCGTCCCGACGCGGGCTGAGGTGGAGGCCGCCGTGCTCGACACCTTCCGCGCGAACGGCATGTTCGACGGTGCGCACGCGCGGCTCACGCTGACCCGCGGCCCGAAGGTCACCTCGGGCATGAGCCCGCTCAACAACCGGGCTGGCTGCACGCTGATCGTCCTTGCCGAGTGGAAGCCACCGGTGTTCGGCCAGACATCGTTGCGGCTCGTCTCGTCGGCGATCCGGCGGAACTCGCCGTCGACCCTCGACTCGAAGATCCACCACAACAACTTGCTGAACAACATCCTCGCGAAGATCGAAGCCGACCTCGCTGGCGTCGACGACGCCGTGATGCTTGACGTGAACGGCTTCGTCGCCGAGACGAACGCGACAAACCTCGTTGCCGTTCGGCGCGGCAAGGTGATCACACCCTCGGCCGACGCCTGCCTCCCCGGCATCACGCGCGGCATCGTGCTCGACCTCGCGCGCGAGGCGGGCTACGACGTCACTGAGCGCAACGTCTCGCTCGTCGAGCTCTACACGGCCGACGAGGTGTTCACGACGGGAACGATGGGCGAACTCGCCCCGGTCTCAGAGATCGATGGACGCGTCATCGGCCGGGGCGTTGTCGGGCCCGTCACCCGGGATTTGCAGGAGCGGTTCGCTGCGCTCGCGGCGAACTCGGGCACCGCGATCCCGCGCTAGCGACCCCCCGCGAGGCTCGATCGCGATCCGCCAGATAGGCGCCGCGACACCACCAAATTCCAACACGACCCGAACAATCAGGGTGGTACCGTGATTTTCGAGAGGCCGCTTAGCGGCCTTGCAGAGTGTCGCCAGCCCACGGCGCGCTGTCTCTCGTTAGCGCCGGTTGGAAACAGCCCCGCGCGGCCGACGCAACTCGCTGGTCGGTGCATATCCATCGATCCATGCCTATGGAGGACTTAGTGAATGACGCACGCCCAGTGCCAACTGTCCGTTGGCCAAAACGCCTCATCTCGCGTATCTGGCGAGCACGTACGCGGCTGCACATGCGGCTCGCCGCGCTGACGCTCGTCGCCCTTATCGTTGGGATCTCCGCGGTCGCGGCAAGCGCCTGCCATGCAGTCGTCACAATGAGTGAGACGTGCTCTGGCCTCGCGAGCTACACCGTGACCGCCTGGAACGGCAGCCCGCGTTCGAACGACGCCGTCACCGTCCAGGCAAACGGCGTCCTGATCGCCACCGGGCAGTTCCGTTCGTCGAACGGTTACACGTTTAGCGGCACGTACCAAGCACCTTCAAACGCGGCTGTCACGATCACCGTAACGGGTGTTGGGCAGTGGTACGACACCGGCAAGAAGTCAGTGACCGACACGACGAAGACATCGGCGCAGGCGACTCGACCGGCCAACTGCGGAACCGCACCAACCACCACGACCCCCGCTGTCACAACAACCACGACGCCAGTCCCCACTCTCACGGCGCCGACCGCCACAACACCGGTTGTTACAACGCCTGCGGTCACAACCCCTGTCGTCACAACTCCGATGGTCACGACCACACCTGTGATCACGACCCCCGTCTCGGCGCCGCCTACGGTGACGAACCCCTCGCCACCCGTTGTCGTGAAACCGGTGGAGCACCCGGCGCTGTCGTTGCGCAAGACTGAACGCTTCGACGGCTCCTCTCCATACGTCCGTTGGCTCCGTGCCGTTCGCGGCACAACCGTCCACTACCGAATGGTCGTGACAAATACTGGCGACGTCTCGCTCACGGTCGCTCTTGCTGACCAAGGCTGTGATGGCGGCACCCTCGTTGGCGACTCGCCTCGGACGCTCGCCGCGGGTGCAAGTGCGGAATACACCTGCTCGCGAGTTCTCGCTTCATCCGACTCCTCACGCGTTGTGAATATCGCGACAGTGAGTGGGATCACATCCACGGGCACGCACGTCGGCCCAGTCGCGAGTCGAGCAATCGTTCTGCTGACAGACGTAACGAAGGCCTTGGGTGCGCAGACGAGCATCTCGGCAACGTCATCGAAGCCGATCACGGCGACGGCAAAACCCGCCATCGCGAAAGCGTCTCCGGCGACATTCGCCGGATAACACGACGCAGGCTCATTGTCAGACCCGCCACAATCGTTGCGGGTCTGACAATCGCCGCTTGCGCACCAAGCACGAGCGCCGCCGAGCCGTCCAGCAGCATCGTCGCGACGGTGTCAGTCGATGTCGTAACGATCTACCGCTCGCCGACCAGCTCGAGGGCCATCCTTCGACTGAACCGCATGGCAGCAGGAGGTTGGCCGACCACCTTCCTCGTGAAGTCTCGGAAGGCGGGATGGAATCAGGTGTACCTGCCTGTTCGCCCGAACGGGATCACCGGCTGGGTGCGCGACGCGGACGTCTCGCTCGCACGCGACCCCTACCGCGTCGGGGTATCGCTCAGCGGGCACACACTCACAGTCTGGAACGGAACCCACATCGTGTACCGCACTGCTGCAGGTGTCGGTACGCGAGCAACGCCCACCCCAATCGGACGCTTCTTCGTCGTCATGCTGCTTGCGCAGACTAATCCGACCGGCATCTACGGCCCGTACGCCTTTGGACTCTCGGCCTACTCGAACGTCCTGCACAACTTCGGTGGCGGTATTGGGGAAATCGGCATCCACGGAACGGACGCCCCGTCGGGCCTCGGCTCAGACGTCAGCCACGGCTGCATCCGGGTCAGCAACCGTGCGATCACCTACCTCGCACGCCTCTTACCTCTCGGAACCCCTGTCGCCATTGGCGCGTAACCGACAGACCACGATGCGCTACCCGACGAGCGCCCATTTCTTAGGGCCTCCACAGGAACTGCTCACCGATCTCTCACCGCCGGCGGAGAGAGTGAGGGGTATGAAGACCATCCGCCAGACTCTTGATCGCCTCGCCACCCGCTTCCCGGGTGGGCCAGAGGGAAACCGAAATCTCACCGCGTTCCTCGGGGTACTGCTCCTCATGGGCATTCTCGTCGAGTTCGGAACGCTCGCGCTCGGCCTGGAGCAGACCATGCCGATCCATATCGCTGTGGGTGTTGCGCTGATTCCGATCGTCGCTCTGAAGCTCGCCTCGACTGGTTGGCGCATGCTCCGCTACTACGCGCGATCGCCTCAGTACCGCGCTGAAGGCCCGCCGCGCCCGTTCCTCCGCGGCATTGCACCGCTCGTCGTTGGCGCGACCGTGGCGCTCCTCGGAAGCGGTGTCGGTCTCGTCCTTGCTGGCCCGCAAGCGCAGTTCTTCCGGGCTGTCCATTCAGCCAGCTTCGCCCTCTTTGTGCTTGTGATGGGCGCTCATGCGCTCGCGCATCTGCCCAAGCTGCGCCATTCGGCGTTTGCAGATTGGGCGAGCGGTCGACACGCACAGGGACACGCGCTCCGGCGGGCAGTAGCCGCATTCGGAGTGGTAGCTGGAGGGGCGCTCGCTGTCGCCGCGCTCCAAAGCTCTGGCCCCTGGCTGTCCGCGCTCCAGAACGGGGTCGGCGGCTAGCTCTCGCCTACTTGAATGGGACGGCGAAGAGGCCCGGCCGCCGGTCGTAGACGGCGAAGAAATCCCGGTCGTCAGGCACGAGATATCGCGTCGCGGGCTGTTGGACGTTCGGCACAACCTTGGTTGGCAACAGACCACCAGCCTGGGTGTAGGTGATCAACGTCGGCCACTCGGGGTTGATGTCGAGCTGCATCGCCCGCACCGCACCGGCGTGCTGAAGGATCTTGGCCAACGTCGTAACGGTCTGGTAGTCCGCAGCGACGTAGATCAGGTTCCCGTGCCGATCGATCCCTGCTCCGGTGCGCCAGACACGTACCGCGTTACCGAGTGTGTAGCCCCACTGGGTGCTGTCGTTCAGGGCGGGATTGAGCCGACCGTGATCGACGATGAGCGGGAGGCTCTGGCGAGCGAACGCGATGTTGGCCCCTGCGACCTCACCACCAGTCCAAGCCTTGATGTCAACACGACCGTCGCGATAAGCGATCATCGTCGCAAGGCCGTCTCTCAACGGCTCGTACATCGTGCCGTTGATCGACGAACCGTTCGTTCCGTCGCGGTAGATGAAACCGCTGTTGAATGTGGCGAGCAGACGACTGCGTTGTGATATCGGCACGGACATCGGCCCGCGCACAGGCGCTCGCGGCGGTTCATATCGGCCGGGGTAGTAGCCGATCGACGTGCGCGTGTGATCGAACCAAGCTACGTACGCGACGATGCGCGGGTACTCGACCTCCGTGCGGAACGTCGTCACGAGCACGGGCGGCCCGCCCGCGACCAATGGCCCTGTGCGCCGCCAGATGCCCTCGCCCACCAATGGATGCGCAAACACGGGAGCTATCGGGCTCGGCGGCGATGCGAGCTGACGCTTCGGCGTCGGCTTCGGCTTCGGCGTCGCCTTCACATGTGGCGCTGCCGGAAGTCCGACCGATGGCAGCTGGGTCAGTTGTGGACCTCCCTTCGAAGGCGCAGTCCAGCTGTAGTAGTAGTGCTCGACCTCGTCGACGAGCCAGTTGCCGTGGTGTTCGCGAAGCCACTCGACGCTCCGTGGCCAGACGGGCAGGCTCGACGGCTTCACCATCATCGCCGTATAGGAGTAGATCGCTGGCGAGACGAGGACGACTACCGCGAGGAGCGTGAATGTGAGCACGCGCGCCCTTCGCCGCCTGCGGGCGCGACGACGCCGTTGCCGGCGATCACTCCCGATCGGGGCAGGTTCCGCGACTCCCAGATGCTCGTCGAGCGATCCCAGAAGCCCGACGTTAGGGACGCATTGTGAACATTGGATGAGTCGCGTTTGGAACTGTTGAGCGCTGCCCCCTGACCGGCCGGGAGCACCCGCGGTGCTAGATTGAAATTGAGCGACGGACTCCCCCGCCGCGAGCAGTTTCAGCGAGATCGCCTGTGTTTCTGGCCTCGCCGAACGACGGCTTCCCTCACTCCGCGTGGGTCGAGATCGCGAGCATCCCGCCTGTGTTTCGACACGGAGTGCGATGGCTCGAATTCCCCGACGGAAGGCAGCAACCATGTCCAGCAAGTCGACATTCTCCGAACAGGTCGGTCATCTCGAAGCTCGGCTAACCGTGTTCAACGATCACCTCAAGGCCTCTGCTCAGGAGACCAGCGCGCAGCTTCACACCCGCGCTGACGAACTCCGCGCGAGCATCAAGTCGGCGCCCGATGATCTGAGCGCCAGCATGAAGGAGACGAGCAAGTGGATCTCCGAACGCGCGAGCGGGCTCCGCACGGCAGTCACCGCCGACATCGAAGCCGCGCGGACAAAGCACGATGCCGAGAAGCAGGCGGACAAGGCGACGCGCGATGCGGAAGTCGCCGAGGCATATGCCGCCGCGACGCACGCTGATGCCGTCACCGCGATCGCCGAATCCGAGAGCGCCGCAATCGAAGCGCTCGCCGCACGGGCTGAGACCAAAACCCCGGCAGCACCTGCGGCGCACTGAGGTTGCACGGGTGGTTGGGCTGCCAGCAACGGCGGCCCAGCCAGCCTGGCCTCTCTCCGGCAGCGCTACCCACCTACGAACTGCAATAACAAAGGACGACATGCGCAACCCCGCCACTGTTTCCGCCGACAGCAGCTCCTCTGCCTCGCATGTTGTGACCGCGGCGGAAGCACGTCGCCTTCGGCGACTCAACGTTGGTGCTGGTGTCCTCCACGCGCTTCAGGGCGCAGCGATGCTCGTGCTCGCGAGCGGGCTAACGCTTCCTGTCAGCGCGACATTCGCAACTGCCCAGCCCGGGCAGGCCGTTGACGGCTCACGGCTGAGCACGCTCTTCAGCTATCCGCTCGGGCCAGCGGTCGCGGCGTTCTCGCTGCTCTCAGCAGCGTTCCACTTCCTCGTCGCTTCGCCGTGGGGTTTCCCGCGCTACCTCCATGAGCTGGCCGCTTGCCGCAACCGCTTTCGCTGGGTTGAGTACAGCGTGTCCGCATCTCTCATGATCGTGCTGATCGCCGGTATCACGGGCATTACCGACGTTGCTGCGTTGATCGCACTCTTTGGTGTCAACGTCTCGATGATTCTGTTCGGCTGGCTGATGGAGACGACCTCCCATCCTGGGCCAGACGCGAACTGGACGCCGTTCGTCTTCGGAAGCATCGCCGGAGCAGTCCCGTGGATCGCGATCGTGATCTATCTCGCAGGCGCCGGGAGCGGCATGCCCACCTTCGTGTACGGGATCTTCGTCAGCATCTTCCTGCTCTTCAACTGCTTCGCGATCAACCAATGGCTGCAATACCGCGCAAAGGGTGCCTGGAGCGACTACCTCCATGGCGAGCGCGTCTACATCACCCTCAGCCTCGTCGCGAAGTCACTGCTCGCCTGGCAGATCTACGCCAACGTCCTCGTGTGAGTCGTCGTACCCGGCTGTCTCAGCCAGCCGGAGCAGCACCTCGGCCAGGTGCCGCGTGTCGTCAGGCTCAAGGGAGGCGTTTGCCTGCTCGGATAGCGGGTTGCCCGAGTTGCGCGTGCTCTGTGAGCTGACAGTCAATTGGAGACGTACGTGTCCGTCCACGTGACTAGTTCGCAGTCGCGATCATCGAGTTGACCAACACGAGCGGCGGATTGGGACTTGTGGGTTGCGGGATCGCACCGATCGCGAAGCTCTTGATCACTCCCGGTCGGAAGATGAGGCAGTGCGTGGAGCCGCCGAACTGGAAATGGCCGAGGTCTTGACCCTTCTCGACGTGCGCGCCCGGGACGATATCGGGGCCGATGATGCAAGAGGAGACCTCGTCCATTCCGATTGCGCTGAAACACATCAATCCGATTCCGGGGTCGTCAGCCTCGATGAAGAACAGCGCTCGCGTTGCGACATGCGCGATGTAGGCCTGCGAGTCGGTGGGCATGGCCGGATCCTCGCCCGCAACGTCAGCGCCGGAGAAGTACGTCCCGCCTTTGACGAACGCCTTCTTGATCGTGCCCGAGACGGGGCTGTGCCACCGGTGGTAGTTGAGGGCACTGAGGAACGCCTGGTAGATCGTGCCACCGACGAACTCGTCGACGGTCTCATCGTTTGCGAGCATGTCCTGGAGCGAGTACGGCTGCCCTTTTAGCCAGAAGCTGTCGTACTTCTTTGCGTCGAGGCCGATCCGATACGGCGTCGACTCGCACGCGCTGACGATCACTTTGCTGTCGTCGGGAGCTGCGACAGGACGCTCGCCATCCTTGAAACGTCGGGTGAAGAAGTCGTTCCATGACGTGAAGCCCCAGTGCTCGTCCTGAGGGTCGTGCTGGTACTGCTCGATCCCGATCGCCTTCGCGGCGGATGGGCTCTTCCAACCGCTCGGGCTGTCGTTGAACACGTAGAGCGAGTCGGGGCCGCTCAGGAACTCGCACCACACGTCAAGAATCTTCTTAAACATCGCATTGACCGAGTCCATACGAAACGCGGCGAAACCAGCCGGTGTGCACACAGCCCAGTCAAGAATCGAGTCCAGCGGACACGTCACCATGATCGTGTCGTTGTAGGCGGGCCCTTCTGTGAGAACCCAGTTGATCAGGGTGAGCATCTGATCGATGCTCGTCAGGTGATGTTGACGGTACTCCCCACCCTTGGGAACCTGGGTGAGCATCTGCTCCATGTACATCCGCACGATCGGGTCGGTATCGATCAACTCACGGAACTCGAGGATGACCGGATGAAGCTCGGCCGGCTCTGCGAGTGCGACCTCCTTCGTCAGGTTCGCAACCCACGCATCGAGTGCCCGCTGATCCCTAGGCAGCCAACCGCCGACCTGGTGTCTGGGGACAGTGTCGGACGCGGGTGCGGCTGCTCCGCCGTTACGTACGTTCTGCTTGGGCATCTTGACCTCCGAACCTTGCGGGTGTGGCATAGGCCTGACCGGCGAATGCCTTGGATCCCACGCTGTTGGGGGAGGAAGTGCCTTCGAGATCGTCTGTCCAGATCTCGCGAGCGGTGCCGTCTCTTCGGCGCCAACGTGATGACCGTAGCACTCGCGAGCGGTGTGCCAAAAAGAAAAAAGACCCCCGCATGCGGGGGTCTTTCGTATGGGCGGTACTGGGCTCGAACCAGTGACCC
>CAIWTI010000051.1 GCA_903915545.1 uncultured Actinomycetes bacterium
GCCCTGCTCGATGCGCAGCGGGTCGCCACTCAACGTGATGTCCTCACCTGGCTCGATCGTCAGCGAACGGCCACTTGCCTCGACGCGCGCCTGGAAGCGCCCAACACACTCCTCAAGCAGCGCGCGAGCAGAGAGCGTCTCGGGGCGAACCGTGAGTTCACCTTGGTCGGAACGCGCCAGCAGCAGAAGATCCTCGGCGAGCCGTGTGAGTCGCACGGTCTCCTCAGCCGCCGAGCGCAACGCGTCTTCGAGCTCCGCAGGCGACCGAGGTCGACGGAGCGCAAGATCGAGTTCGGTTTGCAGAAGAGCAAGGGGTGTGCGGAGCTCGTGGCTCGCGTCGGCGAGGAATCGCCGTTCGTGCTCAAAGGAGTCCTGGAGCCGATCAAGCATGTCGTTGAGCGTCTCGGCGAGTCGCCTCACCTCGTCGCGGGCAGCCGGCACGGGCAGGCGGCTGTCGGGTGTCGAGGCAGAGATCGCCTGTGCGCGACGCCGCATCTCTTCGACTGGTCGCAATGCCGACGCAGCGAGAAGGTAGCCAGCGATCGTCGCGGCAAGCAGTGCTGCTGGGACAGCGAGCAGAAAGCCGTGCTTGAGGTGGTCCAGCGTCTCGGCGCGCTCGCCTGCCGAGCGACCAATTGCGACAACGACGGTGCCCGACGGCGTCTTGACCGGAAACGCCAGGATGCGCCACGGCCCCGCGAGGGCAGGTGGATGCGCGAACGTCTTGATCGTCGTCCCTCTTGCGACACGCTCAACATCGGCTGTCGAAAGCAGCGGCGCCCCAAACGTCCGGGAGCTGTAGGTCGCGGTGCCAGTGGCGCTGAACTCCTCCGCGATCGTTGCCGACTCCAACGCGTCGCGGTCGAGCGGATCTTCGCCAACGTCAACGTGTCGGCTCGAATCATCGGCCTGTACGCGAAGGGCAATGTCAGTCGTGCTCAGCATCGCTCGGCCAACGCCGATGTAGACAAACGCGCCGAGCGCTGCGAGCACGACGAGCATCGCAAGCGCAAACGGCAGCGTCAGCCTGACGCGGACGGGAAGGCGGTTCACGGGACCAAGCGGTATCCGACCCCGCGCACCGTTTCCAGCGTCGTGCGATCAAACGGCCGGTCGATCTTCTCGCGGAGATAACGCACGTAGACGTCGACGACGTTTGACGTGCTCTCGAACGCGATATCCCAGGCTCCATCGAGCAGCTGCACGCGCGTCAGGGCAACACCCGGGTTGCGCATGAACACTTCGAGGAGACCGAACTCCTTGGCCGAGAGATCGATCTCTTGATCCCCCCGCATGACGCGATGCGCTGCCGGGTCGAGCGTCAGATCACCAACCTGCAGGAGCGTCGGCCGTTCCGACGGGCCCCGGCGCGCGAGCGCGCGGATGCGAGCCAGCAACTCGGTGAACGCAAAGGGTTTTGTCAGGTAGTCGTCAGCGCCCGTGTCGAGCCCTTTGACGCGATCGTCAATCGCGTCGCGCGCCGTCAACATCAAGACGGGCGTCCATACCTCACGGCTGCGCAGCTCACGACAGACAGACATCCCGTCGAGCCCAGGGAGCATGACGTCGAGCACGATCACGTCGTACGGCGTCGCAGTCGCCATCCAAAGTGCCTCATCCCCGGCGACCGCAAGATCAACCGCGTGGCCCTCCTCGCCCAGTCCACGCACGAGAAGCTTGCCGAGCTTCGGTTCGTCCTCCACCACGAGCAGTCGCATGAGCTCATTCTCCTTTTATCCGCGTGAGAACAGTGTGAGACTTCGACGCCACCTGTGCGATGAACTTCGGTAGTTGCCCGAACATGCGATACGCGTGTTTCGCGCTGCGGTGCTCAACCTCCTCGCACACAATGGAGGCTCAGTCGTCAAGCGAGGGAAACACGCCATGTCCACGATCGTTGTTGGAGCCGACGGCTCACCAGGAGCCGAAGCCGCACTGACATTCGCCGTCGAAGAGGCACGCCTTCGCAGCGCCGAGCTACGACTCGTCAGTGCCTGGGAGATCCCGGCAGCGGTATACGAGACCGGCTTTGCGCCCGTACCGCTCGATGTGACGGACTTCGAACGCCTCGCTCAGGAAGGGCTTCAACGCGCCGTGACCGAACTCCGCGAAGCCAATCCTGACTTGACGATCACGCCCGTGCTACGACGGGGTCACCCTGCGGACGTCCTCGTCGACGAGGCCCGCTCCGCGACACTGCTCGTCGTTGGCACACGCGGACTCGGCGGCTTCCGCGGTCTCCTGCTCGGCTCCGTCAGCCAGGGTGTTGCGCACCACGCACCGTGCCCCGTGCTGATCGTGCCGCACGCAAGCTAGATCTGGGCCGACGTCGCTGCGGATTTTCCGCACCGAAGAACCCGGACCTGCCCTGATGCTGCTCCTTGTTACATCGCGCACGATGCCCCCATGATCGTGGCTGTTATCTGGAGCGAAGTGCCGGGGTCGGCCCTCGCTGGGCGCCTTGAGCTGACGGACGGCGACGCCACGCTGTGGG
Organism: uncultured Actinomycetes bacterium; assembly: GCA_903915545.1. GTDB lineage: Bacteria > Actinomycetota > Thermoleophilia > Gaiellales > Gaiellaceae > PALSA-600. The sequence goes on from CAIWTI010000051.1 coordinate 2,495, forward strand.
GTCGCGAACGGTCCGGAGACGAACGAACCGCCAGCTTCAGCTGCCACGACCTGATTGATGTGCGAATTGAGCGCTTCGGCCCGTCTCGACTTGGAGGCCGGCCAACGCTCATCCTCGAGCATCGCTCAGGGCGCCTGTTTGGCATCAGTCCGATCGACAGTGTTGGTGTCCTCGGCGAACTGGCCGAGCGCTTCTCTCTTCAATCGAAACTGCTCCCGGCCTGACGCCCCCAGGACGCCCGCGATGGACGTCGAACCTCCGAGCTGTCCCACGATCATGGCGTCCGCTGAGGGCGACGGGGGCGTCGTGTCTCGACGGACACTTAAACGCAGACCTCGAACGCTGTACGCTCAGCTTGTGGGAGTCGCAGCAACACCGGCCGCTCGGCTTCAAGCACTTGTCGAGGCTGGGATGTCTCTCACCTCAGAGCTTTCGCTTGACGCCGTGCTCGGCCGTCTCATCCAGACTGCGGCGGAGCTCACCGGTGCCAAGTACGCCGCGCTCGGTGTGATCGATGCTTCACACACGAAGCTCGAACGCTTCGTCACCCACGGGGTTGAGGAGTCGACACACGCGATGATCGGCAGCCTGCCGACCGGGCGCGGCATCCTCGGATTGCTGATCAACGACGCCCGGCCGATTCGGCTGCACGATCTCACCGAAGATCCGCATTCCGTGGGCTTCCCGGCTCACCACCCCGAAATGCGTTCGTTCCTCGGCGTGCCGGTAATGCTGCGCGGCACGAACTACGGCAACCTCTATCTGTCGGAGAAGGAAGACGGCTCCGACTTCAGCGAGGAAGACCAGGAGCTCGTGACGTTGCTCGCAGGACAGGCAGCAATCGCGATCGAAAACGCTCGGCTCTACGAGGCGTCAACACGCTGGTCTCGGCGCCTCGAGACGCTGAATGAGGTTGGAAACGCGCTGGCCACCGAGACCGACATCGCGCTCCTCCTCGACCTGATCGTTCGGCGACTCCGCGAGCTGCTCTCCGCGAAGCTCGTCACGCTGTCACTGCCGCACGGCGCCGACGAGATTCGGATCGCGGCGGCGGCGGGTGAAGGAAGCGAAGGCCTCATCGGCAACGTCCACCTGCTCGACGAGACGAAGTCGGGCCGCGTCTTTCAACGGCGTCGCAGCGAGCGGGTCGACTCGCTGGTCGACGATCCCGAGGTGACCGTCGAAGGCACACGGCGCCTCGGACTGCATGCCGGGATTTGGGTGCCGATGATCGCGCACGATCGGACGATCGGAATCATCTCGGCCGCAGACAAGCTGACCGCGGTCGACCACCGATTCTCGGACGACGACCTCCGCCTGGCAGAGACCTTCGCCTCACGTGCTGCCACCGCCGTGGACATCTCCGAGCGCGTCGCGCGTGACATCTTGCGACGCGTCGTGGACGCGCAGGAGACCGAACGGCGCCGACTCGCACGCGAGCTCCACGACGAGACCGGGCAGGCGCTCACCTCGATCTTGCTTGGGCTCAAGTCGCTTGAGGAGACCGTCGCGACGAGCCCCGAAGCCGAACTGGCCGTTGCTGGCCTCCGCGAACTCGTCGTCGCGACACTGCAAGACGTGCGCCGACTCGCGGTCGAACTACGACCGAAAGCACTCGACGATTTCGGTCTCGTTGCCGCACTCGAGCGACTCACCGATACCTACTCAGGCCAAACCGGCATCACCGTCGATTTCGAAGCTGCGCTCCCGGACGACCGCTTTCCACCCGAGATCGAAACGACGCTCTACCGCATGGTGCAAGAGGCCCTCACCAATGTCGTGAAACACGCACGGGCAAGGCGCGTAAGTATTCTCCTGACGCAGCGGCCAAACTCGGTCGCCGCAGTGATCGAGGACGACGGGACCGGCTTCGATCCAACAGAACCCGGCGACGGCTTTGGCCTAACAGCAATGCGGGAGCGCGTAAACATGGTTGGTGGCACGTTGACGATCGAAACCGGACAGGGGACAGGCACGACCATCGTGGTCGAGGTGCCAATCCGATGAGCACTCGCGTCTTGATCGTCGATGACCACGCGGTCGTGCGTGCCGGACTGCGGTTGATGCTCGAAGGCGAGGCCGACATGGATCCCGTGGGCGAGGCTGGAAGCGCCCGCGAGGCTGTCCTCCAAGCCCGCTCGCTCAAGCCCGACCTTGTTCTAATGGATGTCGTGATGCCCGACGGAAGCGGTATCGAAGCGCTGCCCGCTCTCCTCAAAGAGCATCCCGACCTCAAAGTGCTGATCCTCTCGATGCAGGACGACCCGCGCTACGTCCGCGAAGCATTCGCGGCAGGAGCAAGCGGCTACGTCCTCAAGGAGGCTGCCGACACCGAAGTCGTCGAAGCGATCCGCGAAGTCGCGAAGGGCGGACGCTACGTTCACCCAGAACTTGGCGCACGCCTCGTCGCAGCCGAGGCCGCTGCGGAGCGCCGCGCCGCCGAGGATCCCCTGTCCGACCGTGAACGTGAAGTCCTCCGCCTGCTCGCTCTCGGCCACACCAACCAGGAGATCGCGAAGCAGCTCTACATCTCGGTTCGCACAGCCGAAACGCATCGGGCGCACATCATGCAGAAGCTGAACCTTGCAAGCCGCGCCGAACTCGTGCGCTACGCGCTCGCCCAAGGCTTGTTGGAAGGCTAGGAATCAGCAAGGTCAAAGGTGGCAAAGACAGCCACCTCGCTAGCCGCCCGTAGCGGAGAAGTGTTGGTAGTCGGGGGTTGCGGCCCAGCGGCCGCCCCACTGCCAACCCACCGCGGCGAAGGCGCCATTCAGCTGTCCGCCGGGTACTGCCATCCCAGCGCGAACGTGCGCACGGTTGGCAAACGCGGCTCCTGCAGAAGGCAGCCACCGGCCACCCTCGCGATAGGGGTTCTCGATGGGATTGACGTCGATGGCTAGGCCGAAGGCGTGCGCGGACCAGTGCGCGGGGCCGGCGGCGACGGCATTGCGGCAGTTGAATCCCGAGGTGTTATCGGCGGCCATCGACAGGTCGTCACTCCCTCTGAACGCCGCGACGGGGCGAATGCTGCGAATCGGGAAGTGATCGCCGTAGAGCGTTGCGAAGACAGCGACAACCGCGTGCGCCGCTGAACGTGCGACGACGATGTCCCCAAGGCGTCGCGCTGCGGCGAAGTTCCAGTAGGAGAGCCGGAGTCGTACGAGCGATGCGGGGCCGACCGGGCAGCCCGTGTGCCACGAATGTCCGAGCTCGGCACGCGATACGGAGTGGACGGTCGCAACGAACGGCGGTGCCGCAGCGGTTGCCCCGTGTGCGAAGGCCAGCGCGGTGACGGCAACAGCAAGCAGTCGCATAGCGTGCAGGGTAGTGACCCGCGCGCTCCTTCTCTGTGCCGTTGCTGCCACGTGTGCAGCGAGCTTTGCCCGGGCAGCATCGGCTGAGGTGTCGTGCACACCCCCGCGCGGTTCAACGCC
>CAIWTI010000052.1 GCA_903915545.1 uncultured Actinomycetes bacterium
ATGCGGGCTCTGCGAGACGGCGCGCGTCGCTCGCTACCTCGCCCAGGAGAGCGCACGACAGTGCGGCCCTTGTCTCAACGGCCTCGCCGCGATTGCCGGCGCCCTCGCGAAGCTCACGAAGGGCGACGAGCAGGCGGCACGGCGTGTGACACGCTGGGCTGATCAGATCCGAGGACGCGGTGCCTGCCACCACCCCGATGGCGCGGCACGGTTCGTCGCGTCGGGCCTCGCCGTGTTCGCCCACGAGATCGGCCCGCACGCCTCAGGTCGCGGCTGCCCGCATGGCCATTCGCACATGCTTCCGATCGTACGGGAAGTCCGTTGAGCTCGCGACTCCGCGTCAATCCGATTCAGTGCGACGGTCACGGAGCGTGCGCCGATCTGATCCCTGAGCGAATCACGCTCGACGACTGGGGCTACCCGATCATCGATCCGACGCCCGTGTCGGGGCAGCTTGAGGCGAAGGCGCGGCGGGCAGTCAACACGTGCCCCCTGCTGGCGTTGAAGCTTGAGAGGGTCGCGCAGCGTGATGCAGCCGCAGCGCGGTGAGAGCCGACGCCACGCGATCGTAATCGAGAATAATTATCGTTATTTGCTACCGTCCGAGGTGTGGATCGCACGAAGGGATGGCTCGCGCTCGGCGTTGCGGCGTGCGCGCTGATTGGGGCAGCACTCACCACCCCAGCGCCCGTTGGGGCCGCTAGGTCTACCCCGCTTCGCATCACGGCAGCAGAAAGCGTTTGGGGCGACATTGCCGCCCAGCTTGGCGGGCCTCGAGTCGTCGTGACGAGCATCGTCTCGAACCCCGCCGCCGACCCTCACGACTACGAGCCGACGGCGATCGATGCACGAGCGCTCGCGGGAGCAGACCTCGCGATCGTGAACGGCGCGGGCTACGACCCATGGGCGACCAAGCTGCTCGACGCGAACCCCGTCAAGCACCGGTTGACCGTCAATACGGCGCACCTCGCGAACGTGAAAGACGGAGAGAATCCGCACCTCTGGTACTCGCCCGCAGACGTCTCGCTCGTCGCGACTGCGATCACAGCAGCCTTCTCGCAGCTCGACCCGGCCGGCCGCGACGCGTACGTGAAGCGCAACACGATGTTCCGCACCCAGGCACTCGCCGGGTACAGAGCCGCGATCCGGTCGATTCGCACGACGTACGCTCGCGCGCGCATCGGCGCGTCAGAGAGCATCCTCGTCCCGCTCGCTCAGGCGTTGAAGCTCAAGCTCGTGACACCTGCCGGACTGTTGCGTGCGGTCAGCGAGGGCGGCGACCCGAGCGTGCGAGACATCGCCACGGCCGAGCGTCAGATCGCAAAGCACGAGATCTCGGTGTGGATCGAGAACACGCAGAACGCAACGCCCGACGTGCAACGCCTGACGGCCGCAGCGCGGGCGGCGGGGATTCCGGTCGTCACGATCACCGAGTCGCTCTCGCCACGCGGGGCGACCTTCCAGGCGTGGCAGACCGCCCAGCTCACGGCGCTCAAGAACGCGCTTGCTCGGGGGAACGCATGAGCGGCCACGAGCATGCGATCGAGATCGTCGACGCCTCGGCCGAGGTCAACGGCCACCCGATTTGGGAGAACGTCAGCGTCACCGTCAAGCCTGGCGAGTTCGTCGCCGTGCTCGGTTCGAATGGCGCAGGGAAGTCGACGCTGCTGAAAGTCGTGCTCGGCCTCACGCCGCTCCAGTCGGGCACCGCGACGGTCTGCGGGCGTGCCCCCGGTGAAGGCAACGCCGACATCGGCTACCTCCCCCAGCGACGGACGTTCGATGAGTCGAGCCGCATTCGCGGCGTCGACGTCGTGCGGCTTGGGCTCGACGGCTCCCGGTGGGGCGTCCCGCTGCCGCGCTTTGGCCGCGACCCGCTCAGGGCGCGCGTCGACGAGGTGATCGCACTTGTCGGAGCCTCGGACTACGCGACGCGTCCAATCGGCAGCCTCTCGGGCGGCGAACAGCAGCGCCTCCTGATCGCCCAGGCGCTCGTCCGCAAGCCCCGCCTGCTGATGCTCGACGAGCCGCTCGATAGCCTCGACCTGCCGAACCAGGCTGGGGTCGCGGGGCTCGTACAGCGGATCTGTCGCCAAGAGGACGTCGCAGTGCTGCTCGTCGCACATGACGTCAACCCG
>CAIWTI010000053.1 GCA_903915545.1 uncultured Actinomycetes bacterium
CATTGCAGAAAAAAATCCTGGTACAGCTCGTAGGAGGGTTTGAAGCGCTGCGTCTGCACGTCGGCGTAGGTGAGGATCGCCTTGCCTGCCGTCATTCCCGCCGGCAATTGGCTTTGCGCGCTCATCTGCGAGATGCCGACGATCTCAAATGCGCGCTGATAGAGCCGATCGAGGTGCGCGTAGACGTCGCTCGCGACGGTGACCGGCGCGTTGTAGGACGGCGCCGATCCGTTGAAGCGGATGAAGCCGCCGATTCGATCGTCGATCGATCCGGTGTTGATCGACGAGCCATTTTCGATAAACCAATGGCCCACAATCAGCGCCTGCGCGCGCTCGATGTCCTTCATGAGCCGATTGATCGAGCGCTGAATCGGCGCGAGCTCTTTGAGTAATGAGAGTCCGTAGACACCGATCGAGGGGAGCTGACGGTGCAGCAGTACGTACGGCGACCACGCATGCTCCCACGGCTCGTCCTCGAGTATGACGGTGCCGCACGCAATCGTGTGGCGCCCCTCGCCTCCCTCGAAGCGCGGCAGATGGAACGCTTCGACCGTCGCGACCGCATCGTTTTTGTCCGCGTCGGTGACGCCCGAGCCGGCATCGAAAAAGTTCCCTCGCCCGGCGCTCTCGATCAATTGCGCCTTCTCTGGAAATTCAGCCTGTAGCGCGCGTCTGTCGACGCTGCGCACGCGGTACCAGTCCTTAGGCTGGCCGTAGGTGGAATCGAAATCTCCTAGCAAGAGCTCCCACGGCATGACGCGATCGAAGAGGATCTTTGGCGCGCCCGCCTTTTGCTGTTGTGCAAAGATCTGTACCGCACCGAATGGGAATTTCGCCGAGTCGAACGCAATCTGTGTGGCCTGTCCATAGAGGCCGCCCGAGACCATGATCCCGTGTGTGAATCGCTCCTGAAGCTTGGCCTTTTTCTGAAGCGCCCAGCTACCCTTATCGGTCACGAAGCTGACCTTCGGCCGATCGCGCGTGAGGAGCGAGACGTAGGTATCCGTGCAGGATTTCGAGACGTTGAGCGGCACGCCCCACTGACGCCCCGGTGCTCGCGTGCGCTGCCTCCCCGGCGCCCAAAACTGCGGCATGCGGGAGTACATGTTGCCGAAGCGGAACATCTCGATCCGCTCGACCTCTAGATCGCGCCACAGTGCGCTCGCGACGTCGTTAAGCAGCGTGCCGCGATCGGACGCCCGATCCTCCGACCACCATCGCGCGTCGCGAATCTGCCTCGCGGCCTTCGATTTCTCGGGCGGGATTTGGCCGTACGTCATGTCACGGCACCGCGTCGAACATGTCGGCGTCCGGGTCTTCCTTGGCGTCGTCTTCGGGGGGCGGCCCGACCGTGTCCGATGGGGCGTGGATCACGACAGGATGCGAACCGCCAAAGCGCACCTCGAGCTTCGAGGTGTCCGGCGAAATTCCCACGTGGACCTCGAGAGCTCCGAGAGCGCGCAGCTCACGACAGAGCTCGGCAATGTCCCCGAGCGTCGCGCCTGCAATCTGCGGAGGGGGGGGCGGCATTAGGCGAGCGCCTCGGCCTTGATCGGCTTTTGTGCCTTCGGGAAGGCGGGCAGCGCCGCGAACCGAAACTGCTTGGCCTGCGTCACGTGGATACTCTCGCAAAATGGGCCTTTGCGAACGTGGATCACGCTCAGCTCTGGATCTAACCAGATCTCCCATCCCTCGCCAGCGACGAACGTGGCTTTGTACGCGTTCGTCCCTGGGGCGAGGATGCCGTTACCCACGACGACGACGCGGGAGAGTGCAACCATCTGCTTGACTTGGATCATTAGAGGTTCTCGTTGTGGCGCCAGTGAGGGGGCAGTTTCAGCCCACGATAGAGCGGCTGATTTGTGTAGACGACGACGGGCGTTGTGCTCGGGTCAATCAGGTCGACGAGCAGGGCGCGCGCGATCCCCTGGCGCCTCGCATCGCGTCGCACGTATGTGTAGTGCACCACTGCGAGCTCGACGATCGCCCAGCCCAGGATCGCGTC
>CAIWTI010000054.1 GCA_903915545.1 uncultured Actinomycetes bacterium
CACACATCAACGAGACCTTCGCGTCGCAGGCACGTGAAGCGTGGCCTGACGCAGTCTTGGGTGGAACGCTCGGCGAGCATTACCGCGATGCGCTCGCTGGAGTTGACCGTGTGGTCGTGCTCGCCTTCGATGCGCCGGCGGCGGGGTTCGTGGTTCCGAACGACTATGTGGCGGAGTACGTCGCGCGCGATCCCGCACGCTTGATTGGCTTCGGTTCGGTGGATCCTCACGATCCAGCACGCGCGATCGAAGAGCTCGAACGGATGCAGCAGGATCTCGGTCTCGTCGGCTGCAAGTTGATGCCCATCTACCAGGCGATCGATCCTCTCGGCCCGGAGTTCCTTGCGGTGTGCGCTGCGCTCGAACGTCTTGAGCTGCCGATGCTGATCCACCAGGGCACAACATTCTCGCGTGCGAGCTCGCTCCTCTACGCCAGGCCCGTACTCATCGACGAGATCGCAATTCGCTTTCCGCGACTCCGGATAGTGATTGCGCACATCGGACACCCGTGGACGAGCGAGGCGATCGCCGTCATTCGACGACATCCACACGTCTACGCCGACGTTTCCGCGCTCGTCTCCCGCCGCTATCTCCTCTACCAGGCACTCATTGAGGCAGTCGAGTACCGCGTCACGCACAAGCTGATCTTTGGCACCGACTTCCCGTTCTTCACGGCTCAACAGACGATCGACGGGCTCCGCTCGGTCACAGGCGAAGCGTTCGGCAAAGGCATGCCGGTGATCGATCCTGAAGTCGTTGAGGCGATCATCCACCGTCCGTCGCTCGAGCTCCTCGGCATCAACTAGTCCAGTTACGGGAGCGCGTACGCGTGCAGTAACGTCTGCAGCGAAATAATCGAAGGCGCGCGGAAGAAGCTGGGGGCTGGGGGCCGCGTCACCTGTTGTGTGTGAAGGAGACCCGCCCCAATGGAGACGGTTCGGCTACGTCCGCTCGACGGTGTTCGTGCGCTTTCGGCCCTAGCGGTCGTCGCGTTCCACACGTGGCGCTACGGCACACACATCCCGGCTTCGGGAGTTGGGGTTGCGGCGATCGACTCCGTCGCATCACGGCTTTGGCTCGGCCTGACCGTGTTCTTCGTCCTGAGCGGCTTCTTGCTCTTTCGGCCATGGGCTGAGTACGCGGTCGGTGCACGTAGCGCTCGGCCGCAGCTTCTGCGCTATGTCCGGGCGCGTGCGCTCCGCATCATCCCGGGGTACTGGTTCGCGCTTGCGGCGGTGATCATCCTGATGGAGCGCGACTTTCTTCACGCGCTCGCCCTGAGTGCGCCGCTTGTGGCGTTCGGTGTTCTCGCGCCTCGATCGCGGCGCCTGGCGTTCGTCGCGGCGGGATTCGCGGTGCTTCCCGCGATCGGGTCAGCGCTCGCGCACGGGTGGTCGCTGGATCGGTTTGCGCCATCGCTCGTCTTCGCGCAGATCTACAGCAACCACTGGGGTGTGATCGGCCCTGCGTGGACACTTGATGTCGAGGTGACGTTCTACCTCGCCCTGCCGCTGATCGGCTTGCTTGTGGCAGCTGCAGCGCGTCGGTTCGGAGGTGGGGGAGCGTTTGCTGTCGGTGTGTTGTGCCTGGCACCTGCTTTCATCATCGGGCCGGCGTATCGAAGCCATGTCGCGACGACGAGCGGCTGGCACCTCGCGTTGCCCGCCTGTATCGATCAATTCGCTGCGGGGATGGTTGTCGCGCTTGCTGTCAGTACGTGGCCTCAGCTTCTGCAAGGTCGCTCCGATCGGCGAGCGGCGTCGCTGGTGGGACTCGGCGCACTCGTCGTGCTCACTGACCTGTTCTTTGTGGGCGGCCCGAGTCGTCCCCTTGATTCGACGTGGTTTGACGGCATCGCCGCGATCGGCTTCAGCGCGGCGATTCTGGGTGTCGCCGGCGGTGGACGTCTTGTGCAGTTGGCTCTTGGCCGCGGGCCGCTGGCGTGGCTTGGCGTCATCTCGTACGGCCTGTACCTCTGGCACGAGCCGATCATCCATGCGCTCAACGGCCACGTGCCGTACGTGACAGGCGCCACCTATCTGCTCTCGCTGGTTGGCTTCATCGCACTGGCGACGTGTGGCGCAGCGGCGCAGTGGTTCTTGGCCGAGCGTCCGGCCCTGCGCGCTCGCACGGCGGCACGCCGACCGTAGACTCATCTAGGTGCGCACGGCGATCGTTCTGTTCACCCGTGACCTGCGGGTTCACGACAACCCTGCGCTTGCCCTCGCCTGTCGTGAGTACGACGCCGTTGTTCCGCTCTTCGTTTACGACGAGGCTCTTTCGGGACAGGAGATTGGGCGGTCGTCGGCGCGCCGCGCGTTCCTGGACGTGGCTCTGGTGGATCTCGACCAGAGCCTTGCGGAGCGCGGAGGCTGGCTCCACGTCGCCTCTGGATCGGTGATCGATGCCGTCGTAGCGGTCGCGGTTGCGGCCGGGGCGGAGGCGGTGATCTGCGCGCGGGACGTGAGCCCGTATGCCACACGCCGCGAGAAGGCGCTTGCAGCACGCGCGCAATTGCGCCTTGTCGATTCGCACTTCGCGATCCCAGCAGGCGAGGTCGCTCCCGCCGGTGGAACGCACTACCAAGTGTTCAGTGCCTACCACCGAGCCTGGGACGCCGCGCCACGGAGGTCGGTCGAAGCGACACCCGCTCGCATCGCGGTGCCCACGGCCTTCGTTCCGACGCGGCCCCTGCCAACTACGCCGACGGAATCGGGCTTTCCCGGCGGAGAACGCGCTGGTGTTGAGCGCGCACGGGCGTTCTTTGACGGCGCACTCGGTGCGTACGGCTCGGGTGGCCACGATGCACTCTCAGTGGCCGGAACGTCGTCTCTTTCGCCGTACCTGCACTTTGGGTGTGTCTCCGCGAACGCTCTCGTACAGCGGGCGCGCGAGCGAGACGGTGATGCGTTTGTGCGACAGCTGTGCTGGCGTGACTTCTACGCGCAGCTCCTGTGGGCACACCCTGAAACTGTCCGCAAGGATCTGCGCCCGCGCGGCGACCAGTGGGAGGACGATGCCGATGCGCTTGCTGCGTGGAAGGCGGGGGAGACCGGCTACCCACTCGTCGATGCGGGAATGCGCCAACTTGCAGATGAGGGTTGGATGCACAACCGCGCTCGACTTGTTACGGCGTCATTTCTCGTCAAACACCTCGGCATCGATTGGCGGGAGGGAGCACGCCACTTCTTCGACCTCCTCGTCGACGGAGACATTGCGCAAAACATCGGCAACTGGCAGTGGGTCGCAGGGACGGGGGTCGACACGCGTCCGAATCGGATGTTCAACCCTACGGCTCAGCTGAAGAAGCTCGATCCCGACGGAACCTATGTCCGCCGTTACGTCGCCGAGCTCCGCGACGTTCCGACGGGAACCCTCGCGGAACCCGGGCTACTGGCGCCGTCGTATCCTTCACCCATCGTTCGTCACGAGGACGCGGTGACAGCCTTCCGTGCTCGGCGCCGCCTCAACGATGTGTGAGCTACGACACGCGGAAGAACAGGGCCACTGAGCCCTCGTTCGTGCTGGAGTAGATCTTCCAGCGGCCTGTCGTCAGCTTCACAGACGTCTTCTTTGTTCCCGTAAACGCTGCTGTTGAGAGCTGCGCCGTTGCCGGGAACGTCGCAATCGTACGGATCGTCGTGTCGAGCTTCTTCGAGCGATCGTTGACGGTGATGGAGTAGACGCCGGCGGGAACAGTGGTCACCGGCTTCCCTCCGAGGGTGAGCGTGACGGTGTTTGCCGGCCCGACCGTCGCGATGAGCCTACCCCGAGGCGCGGTTGCGGTGACCTGCGCGCTCCCTGTGGCTGCCGAGGACGAAGACGATGACGTCGCGGCAGTCCCCGTTGCAACGGTGGTGACAGGCGGCGGAGCGACAGGTACGGACACGATCGGCGCAACGGGTGGCCACACCATCGGCGGCTGGCCGGTTCCAACCTGGAACGTCCCGTAAAGCGTGAAGTGCTGGTCGCAATGGAACACATATCCGCCATCGGTAAACGTGATGTTCCAGGTGAACGACCCCGTGCCGCTGATATCTGTGGCCTGGCTTACACCGGGGCCCTCGATGTGAAAGCTATGAACGGTCGCCTGATCGGTGACGTTGATCTGGTACGGCCCGGGGGCGAGCTGGGTAACCGGCGTTCCGTCGGGATAGGTGAGGGAGATCGTGAAGTCGGGCCCCACGTTTCCCACGAGTACCGCCGTATCGTCAGCGTGGGAGGGTGCTGCTCCGAAGCGGAGCGCAGCCGTGCCGGCGAAGACGATCGTGGCGATACCCACTGCAAGTGCGGTGCGCTTCGAGAGTCGTGTGGCAGCGAGCTTCACGCTTCAAACCGTACTCCCCGCGGTACCCGCGGCGCCCAAAGCTTCACGCGATGCTTACGCTTGGAGTGTGAAGGTCGAACTTCTGTACTGGGAAGGGTGCCCGTCGCACCCTGAAGCGCTCGCGCTGCTCGAGGACGTGCTCGCCAAGGCAGGGATCGCGACACCGATCTCACTTGTCGAGGTTCTCTCCGACGAAGACGCTGAGCTGCTCGGTTTCCCTGGGTCACCCACAATTCGTGTCGATGGCAAAGACGTCGATGAATACGGCGCACACGGACGCCCAGCGCTCACGTGCCGCATCTACCGGACGCCCGATGGCAAGGTGTCACCCATACCGAGTCGTCAGCAACTAGAGGAGGCAGTGAGATGAGCATCGCCCTCGGAAGTCCCGCGCCAGACTTCGCTCTCGTTGGCGTGGATGGTGCGACGCATGCCCTGGCGGATTACGCAGCAGCGCCCTTCCTCGTGCTCGTCCAATCCTGCAATCACTGCCCGTACGTCTTGGCGTGGGAGGGACGTCTGTCCGCGATTGCCACCGAATACGCAGATCGCGGTGTCGCCGTGGTGGCTATAAATGCGAACGACGCCGACCGGTACCCCGAAGATTCGTTCGCACGGATGCAAGAACACGCGCAAGAAGAACGTTTCCCGTTCGACTATCTCCACGACGAACGGCAGGAGTTGGCAAAGGCGCTCGGCGCAGAGCGTACGCCCGAGGTGTTCGTGTTCGACGCCGCCCGTCGGCTTGCCTACCACGGTGCGATCGACGACAGCCGCGAGGAGGACGCAGTGTCCGAGCAGTACCGCCGCAATGCGCTCGACGCGCTCAGCGCCGGCGACGCGATCCCCGGCGCAGAGAC
>CAIWTI010000055.1 GCA_903915545.1 uncultured Actinomycetes bacterium
GACCGACGCCGATCTCGCCCGCATGCTGAAGACGCTCCACGGCACCCGCTGGATTGCGTTCCGCAAGCTCGAAGTGCCAACCGCGCTTCCGTCGCTGTTCTCTGGGGCGCGGGTCGCCGCAACCTACTCGGCTGTTGCCGCGGTATTCGCTGAATGGACTGGCTCACAAGGAGGGCTTGGGTACGTCATGTTGCAAGCAGGACCGTCACTTGAAACCGACACCGTCGTTGCGGCGGTACTCATCTTGGCGCTGATGGCGCTCGTACTTGGCAGTGCCGTGTCAGTTGCGCAACGCCTGATCGCCCCGTGGTCGCTGGAGCGCGGTAATGCGTAAGGCCATACTCACGCTCGCCCTGATCGCCGCCACCTCCCTCGTCGTTGGCACAGGGGCGCAGGCCCGCCACAGCACAACTGCTGCGCCAGCCGCCGAGTCGCTCTCGCTGATGCTCGACTGGACGCCGAACCCCGACCACGTGGGCTTCTACGTCGCGAAAGATCAGGGAATCTTCGCGAAGTCGGGGCTCAACGTTTCGATCCACGCCCCGTCTGATGCAACCACGCCGCTGAAGCTCGTTGCGCTTGGCCGGATCGATGTCGCGATCTCGTACGAGCAAGAGGTCTTCTACGCGAACGCGAAGCACCTCCCCGTTTCGGTCGTCGCTGCTGTCGTTCCGCGGCCCCTCAACTCGTTCATGGCAATCGAACCGTCAATTCGGAGCCTCCGCGACATCAAGGGGAAGACAATCGGGATCACGGGTGTGCCGTCCGATTACGCGACACTCGACACAGCGCTCGCGTCGGTTGGACTCACCCGCCACGACATCAAGATCGTTTCGGTGGGCTACAACCTGCTGCCCGCGCTGCTTGCTCATCGCGTCGACGTGGTTGTGGGCGTCTACCGAAACGTCGAGGCCGTCCAAGCGAAACTCGCGGGCTTCACACCACGCGTGATTCCCGTCAATACGGTCGGCATGCCGACCTACGACGAGCTCGTGCTTGTCGCGAACCGCACGCGACTCGACAGCGATCCGACCTACCGGGCAAACGTACGAGCGCTGATCGCCGGGATGATCTCCGGCACCTCACTGGCGCGCACCAACCCTGCCCTCGCCCTTTCGGTCATGCAAAAGGAGACGGCTCTCAGCACGAAGTTCCTGACGGCATCAACGGCTGCGACCCTGCCGCTGCTCGGGGGGACGCGTGGCCCCGGCTGCCTCAACACCCGCGAGTGGGCGACGTTCGGACGGTGGCTTGTCGCGCGCGGCCTGCTGACTAAGCCGGTGCCGCTCACAGACGTCGTGCGAACGGGAGAGCTGCCCTCAGGCTGCCGGTAGCCCACGGGGTCGTACAGCGATCACGACACCGTCACGTACCGAGATCGTCGCGCGGTCACTGACGAACTCATTCGAGACACCCCGGGTCGACCCGCCCGCGAGCACATCGTCTGAAAGCGTGTAGAGCAGCCCCTCGGTGGTGACGCCGCGTGCATCGCCGTGAACGGGCAAGAGTGAGATCGTCTCGCCAGCTGCACCGTACAACGTGCGCTCGCCGTGGACCACCTGAACGAGGCCATCGTCCAGATAGGCGTCTATCTCCACCTCAGCGAACTTCCGATGCCCGAGCAGCAACACCTCACCGATTGCATGATCGAAGCGCCCCGTCCGGCCACCGATCACGGTGATCGCACGCGGCGTGTAACGCAGCGCCGCGTCAAGCGCGAGTTCGAGGTCAGTCGCGTCCTTGTCGGCCGGGTACGACTCAAATGCGATCCCGCGAAGCTCGATCTCTCCCCGTGCGACTGGCGACACCGAATCGAGGTCGCCGACGACAAGATC
>CAIWTI010000056.1 GCA_903915545.1 uncultured Actinomycetes bacterium
CTGAGCGAGCTCGCGGTTTCGGTCGTCGAGCATCTCGCTCACGATCGGGACACGCTTCCCGGCGATGTTGGCCATGTCGCGCAGATGGAGGAGCGTGACGAGCGTACGAGCGTCTGCGTCTTCGGCGCTTCGCGCGTCGGACTCGCTCAGCACGAGGAGCGCATCATGGTTGCCAACGTCGAGTGCTTCGAGGAGGTCGCGATCGGTCGCATCACCTTCGACGAACTCCACCGAAAGGTTCGTGAAGCTCAGGTTGTTGTGGATTGTGGTGCCCGCAGAGCTGTCTTCCGCGACGACTTTGAGGAGCGACCCGGGTGGGGCGTAGTCGTCGAGCTCGTCCAGGACGATGCCTGCGCGTGCGTTCCAGCCAAGCACGAGCATCCGTGTGGGGGAGGGTGGAACGATCGCTTCTGCGGAGATGACCGACTCATCGATCGCACCCGCAAATGGCGTTGCCACATCAAGAACCGTGTCATCTTCGGCGACCGCGATGATCGAGTCATCGGCGCCGATGATCGTCGACGCTGGAGGGTTGATGCTCGTCGTTTCGCCAGAGGCGATGCCGATAATGGAGCAGTTCTCGTAGGCGAGCAGCGCGTCGCCATACGTCAGGCCTGCGAGGGCGGGGTCGTGTCGGAAGTAGATCTCGTCGCCAGCAAAATCGAACAGTTCGGTGTAAGCGATCGCAATTCCCGACTGACGCGAGGCCTGCACCATCAGGCGCGAGATCAGCTTGCCCTTGTCGATAACGGTGGTTTCGTCGCCGCCGACAATCTGCGCGATCGCGAGGTTCTTGGTCTCCTCGATCTCAGCGACGATGTGGAAGCGATCGTTGAGGCGCGCGGGATTGTGAGTGAGGGCAAGGATCGACTTGATCACCTTGATGTCGGGATTCTCGCTCTCGCCCGACAGGACGATGATCGATTTCGCTCGATCGGGGTTGACGATCGCGAGATCCGCGAGGTCGGACGGGCTGCCGCTGCGGCAGACGATTCGGAGCTTTCCGAGCTTGCCGAGCTTGCTCGCGAGCCGCTCCTCCATCTCGACCTTGTCGTCGTCGGCAAGGATGACCACGGCAGCATCGCCTTCCCTCTCGCGCGAGATCGCGAGCTCGGAGATGATCGTGTAGATCGCCTCCGACCACCCAAGGATCAGCGTGTGGCCTGACTCCACGACGAACGAGCGGCCTTTGCGGAGCTCCTCGACCTTCGCGTTGAAGCCGGTGACGATGATGCCGATCAGCGTGCTCGCGATGAACAGGCCGCCAAGCGCAATCAGGAACTGGACGAACGCCCACCACCAGCCGAACGTGTCGTAGGCGTAGAAGCCAGTGACGTTGATGAGCGTCTGATACAGCTCGTGCAGCGTGTCCGGACGGTGGCCATGATCGGCCGGAGCGATGCGGGTGAGCACGATCGCGACGGCGAAGCCCACAACGATGACGAACGTGGCGGTTGCGAGCCAGCCGACCATGCCCGCGGTGCCCTTCGACATCGTGTTGTCGAACCAGTACCGAAACCGTTGGCGACGAGTCGCGTTCATCGACGGGATATCCGAATCGCCGCGCGGATCAGTCTTCGGCAAGGACGATCACGCGATCGCCAGCGGCTGCCGCGAGCGTTGCGCTCTTTGCAGGGTTGATCTTCACGCCGTATTGCATGGTGGGATCTTCGTGCGCGGCGAAGGATCGGTAGCCGATTGCCGTTTCGCCACGGCGCTTCGCTGCCTCAACGACGGTTGCGAAGTTGGTCTCACCGTTGATGTAGACGCCAACGTCGCGGATGTGAATCTCCGACCCGGCGGCGTCGAGCAGGTCGTCGAACACCGCAGAGAGCTCCTTGTTCTCAGAGATCTGGGCGAGGATCAAACTGATGATCTTCTCGCTGACGATCACGTCGTCGACCTTCGTTACCTGAGCGAGCTCGCGGTTTCGGTCGTCGAGCATCTCGCTGACGATCGGCACGCGCTTGCCGGTGATCGCGGCGATATCGCGTAGGTGTAGCAGCGTGACGAGCGAGCGAGCATCGGCCTTTTGGGCGTCCTTGATGTCAGGCGGACTCATCACGAGCACGGCGTCGTGCGTCGAGACATCGAGGCCATTCAAGGTGGCGCGCTTCGTGGTCTCGCCAACGACGTACTCGATCTGCAGGGTCTCGTAGGACACCCCTGCCTCGATCTGTTCGGTGATCGGCTCCTCAGGGCCAACAACCGTGAGTGTCGAGCCGGGAACGGCGTAGGCGGCGAGTTCGTCGATCACGACCCGCGCACGCGTGTTCCAGCCGAGCATCAGCATCTTTGTGGCGGGGGCGGGTGTCGGTGCGGCCGCGACGATTCGTGACTCGTCGACGGTGGCCGATCCCTTGCCTGCCGCGGCAAGGATGCTGTCATCGGCTGCCACGGCGATGATCGCGTCGCCAGCGTTGATCGGTGTCGATGCGGGCGGGTTGATCTTTACGACTCCGTCTGACCGGATGCCGATCGCGCAGCAATCTTCGTAATGCAAGAGCGCGGTGCCGTAGGTGTGGCCGACCAGCGCGGGATCCTCGCGGAAGTAGATCTCGTCGCCACCAAAGTCGAACAGCTCCGAGTACGCCATCGCGATGCCGGACTGGCGCGACGCCTGCACCATGAGGCGCGAAACGGTACGACGGCGGTCGATCACAGAGGCTTCCGATCCGCCGACGATGCGCGCCACATCAAGGTTTGCGGCATGCTCGATCTCGGCCACGATGTGGTACGGCTCCGGGCGCCTGTTTGGCCCGGCTGTGAGCGCGAGGAGCGTCTTGATCACGTCGAGGTCGGGATCGTCCTTGCTTGACGAGAGGATGATGATCGACTTCGCCGCGTTCGGGTTCGCGATCTGAAGGTCTGACATGTCGATCGGGCTTCCCGACCGACACACGACCTTCATCTTCCCGGTGCTGCCTACCTTCTCTGCGAGGCGCTCGTCCATCTTCTGCTTGTCCTCATCGGCGAGGATCACGACGGTGGCGCGCGATTCGCTCTCGTTTGCGATCGCGAGTTCGCTGACGATCGGATAGACGGCCTCAGACCAGCCGAGAATGAGCGTGTGCCCCGTTTCGGCGACGAACGAGCGGCCCTTGCGCAGCTCGCGCATCTTCGCGTTGAACCCCTGCACGAGGAGGCCGACGAGTGCGCTGACGATGAAGAGGCCGACGATCGAGTTGACAAACATCACTGCCGTCCACCACCAGCCGTCCTTGTCGAACGTGCTGAACTTGATCACCGACGATGTGATCCGGTAGATCTGACGAATCACGCTCGGGCGATGCCCGTTGCTTTCGGCAGGGAAGAGGTGTCCGCCGATGATGACCAGCGAGAAGATGACCGCCGCGAGAATTGTGATTACAGCGAGCAGCCCAATCAGCGCAGGCGTACCGCGCGCCATCGTGTTGTCGAAGCGGTACTTGAGACGCTGAGCGGTTGTCGGCTTCGAATTCACGCGGGTCGCACCTACCACAGTTGTTAACGAGGTATTGCGAATACCGGGAGCGTGTCCACGGCAGAGAGCGTGCTAGAGGGCTCAACGCGGCGTGACGTGGTGAGCATGCCTAGGATGGCGGCATGAGTGTTCGCGTGCGCATGGCTCCAAGTCCGACCGGCTTTCTCCATATCGGTGGCGTTCGGACGTTCCTCTTCAACTGGCTGTTTGCGCGCCAGCATGGGGGAGAGTGTCGGCTGCGGATCGAGAACACCGACACGTCACGCGAGGTCGTTGAGGCTGTCGATCAGATCCAGGAGTCGTTGCGGTGGGTGGGCATCGACTGGGATGGGCCTGTCACGTTCCAGCTCGACACCGCTGAGCGGGCTCGCGTTCTCGCCGAGCAGCTTGTGTCGGAGGGCAAGGCGTACATGGACGATGGTGCGATCCGCTTCAAGCAGCCGCCCGGCTCGGTCTCGTGGGAGGACAAGGTGCGTGGCCGCATCGAGTTCCAGAACGAGAACCTGCCCGATCTCGTGATCGTTCGGTCTGACGGCCGCCCGACCTACAACTTCGTGTCGCCTGTCGACGACATGCTCGACGAGATCACGCACGTGATTCGCGCCGAAGATCACGTCTCAAACACGCCGTCGCAGATCAACATCTTGCGCGCGCTTGGGGCAGAACCACCGATCTACTCGCATCTCCCGAATATCAACGGGCCCGACGGCAAGAAACTGTCGAAGCGACACGGTGCCGTGTCAGTCGATGTCTTCCGTGACGACGGCTACTTACCGGCGGCGATGATGAACTTCCTCGCGCTGCTCGGCTGGAGCTTCGACGATAAGACGACGATCATGCAACCGCACGAGCTGATCGAGCGGTTCACGCTTGAGCGCGTCGTGCAGAGCCCGGCAACGTTCGACTACGAGAAGCTCGATTGGATGAACGGGATGTATCTCCGTGAGCTTGGCGAGGACGCCTACGGCGATTTTCTTGTTGGCTGGCTCCATGACCACGAGATCACGTGGCCCGAGGAGACGGTGCGTGCGACGGTGCCGCTTGTGCAGGAGAAGATCGAGAAGCTCTCGGCCTACCCCAATTTCGTCCGGTTCTTCTTCGAGGACGTGTCTCCGGAGGGGGCCGACCCCACGATGTGCGCGGCGGCTGTCGAGGCGCTCACACCTGTCACTCCGTGGACGACCGAGGCGATCGAAGCGGCGTTGCGTGCCATGGTGGAGGCGCTCGGCGAGAAGCCACGTACAGCGTTTGCGCCAATCCGGCTGGCTGTGACGGGTTCGAAGATCTCGCCGGGGTTGTTTGAGAGCCTCGAGCTGCTCGGCAAAGACGAGTCGCTTGCACGGCTCGGCGCCGCCGCAGCGATCTCTTAGCCCAAGCGCTTCACCGTCTAGTGGCGGTAGACGAGCATCGAGCCGCAGACGCCGACGATGCCTGCCGCCCAGATTGGCCACGAACCAACGGTGGCGCCCGCTGAGAACGCTCCAGTGCCAGCGGCCAGGAACGCGAGCGCCGTGAGGTGGCGTGCCTGGGAGTACTCGCGGGGTGCGGTCTCTTCGTGGGGCAGTGACGGCTGCGGGGTGAAGAGCCGCATCTGTGCGAGCCGCGCGGCAAAGAGCGTTCCGCGCCATTCGGGAACAAGCAGTCGAGCGCTCTCGGCACCGCCTTCCTCGACGACCTCAGCGACTTCGCCGGTGAGCTCTCGGGCACGCACGAGAGCTGCGGAGAGATCTGCGTGGGTGATCGCCATCACTGGCGGAGGCTCAAGTCCGTACAGCAGCTCACTCGCTTCGTGGAGCGCATATTGCAGTGACGCAAGCTGCTCGAGCGCGAGATCGTCGTTGAGCGCGTCAGTCCCCGACGCGAGCGCATCAAGGCGTGCGAGTGCCCGGCCAAGCTCCAGCCCAAGCATTTCAACGCGTGCTGCGTACCTCTGCTCGGCTGGTATCTCCTCCATCGGGGGATCCTAACCCGGCCCGTTGGCATCACGACCGGAGCGTCGGCTACCTTGGTGCGCTGGTGAGCGCCCCGACCATCCTCAGCCCGGCCGAGTTCGAAGCTCGGCTCGCGAAGTACCTCTTTGAGCGCAGCGAAGAAGGCCGCGCTGTGCGGGTTGGCGAAAAGGAGACGTCTGAGCAGGCAGCGATCGTTGAGCGGTACGCAGGTCTCTTTACGCGTCCGCAACTCGAGGCGCTGCGAGCGGCCGAAAACTCGGCCGGCGGGGATGAACGGGAGGAGCTTTATCGGCTCCGCAAGACGTGCGAAGGTGGGATCGTTTCGGCTGATCTTGTCGAACGGTACGACGCCTTCGAGAACAAGCTGCTTGCCGAGCGCGTGACGTTCCGTGGTGAGGAGATGCCGTTGCGGACGGCGCAGGCACAGATGGCGCTGCTCACGGAGTACGCCGATCGCGAGGAGCTTGGTGAGATCCAGTCCGCTGCCGGCGCGGCGCATAACGACGAGCGGCGTGAGCTGCTTGCGCTCGGCGAGAAGCTCGAGGCCGACCTCACCGGCGAGCCTGACGCGATCGCCCGGAGCGAGGAAGAGAAGGAGATCTCGCTCCGCGCGCTCTCTGCCGCGTTGCACGAGGCGAGTAAGCAGAACACGGCGGTCTGGGACAAGCTGCGCACGAAGTGGTTCGACCGACTGCTCGGCGACCACCCTGCGGTGCCTTCGAGCTACCACACCGCCTATATGCGTCGACTCTCACCGCTCGAGGCGACGTACTCGAAGGATCGCGCGACCGATGTGTGTCTCGACACGTTGCGTGACCTGGGGTTTGAGCTCGCCTCGATGTCGAATATCAAGCTTGATCTCGACGATCGCCCGCAGAAGTCGCCTCGCGCCTGCGTGATCGCGAGCGACCCACCGAACATCGTCCACCTGATTACGCGGGCGCAAGGCGGCCTGCACGACTATCAGGCGTTCCTGCATGAGGCCGGGCATGCGCTGCACTACGGCGGCTGCGACCCGGCGCTGCCGTTCGCGTTCCGCCGGATCTCGCGCGACCACGCGCTCACCGAGATCTACTCCTACATCGTCGAGGCGATCACGCGCGAGCCGGGTTGGCACGCGCGCTACTTCGGCCTCTCGGATGCGGAAGCGATCGAGAACGCCGAGGCAACGACATTCTTGGAGGCGCTGCTCTTCCGCCGCTACGAGGCGAAGCTCCGCTACGAGCTCGGCTTCTGGACGCGGTTCCCAACCGACGGAGGCACGTCGGGTGGGTACGAGGAGTTCCTCACCGAGGCGACGGGTATCCGGTACCGGTCGGAGAACTTCCTCTCCGACATGGATGGCGGTTTCTACACGGCTGACTATCTGCGCGCGTGGGTTCGGGCAGCACAGCTCCGCCACCATCTGATCGCCGAGGTGGGCGAGGATTGGTGGTGCAACAAGAAGACCGGTGAGATTCTCCGTTCGCTCTTCCTCGAAGGCACGAAGCCATCGAGCGAGGAGATCGCGGGACGGCTCGGGTACGACGCGCTCGATATCGGGCCGCTGCTGCACGAACTCGGCACCACCGCGTAGCCGGGCGCGAGCCCGTTCCACCACACCGGGCGGCGCGCGATGCCGCGTGTTCGCTAGACTGGCCCGGCTTCGCAGGGCCCATTCGTCTAGTGGCCTAGGACACTGCCCTCTCACGGCGGCGGCACGGGTTCGAATCCCGTATGGGCCTTCCAGCACCGTGTGGTTGAGTGAAATTGGCTCAACCATGCGGTGCCAGGCATGCCATAAATGACGCCTGTGAACACGCGGTGCTCAGGCGAGAACGCGTGTAGCGCGAACGAGCTCGTCATTCAGACAGAGCGGTAGTGCACCGGAGGCTCTGCAATCCGCTTGCGGGAGCATCACCGTATGACCGGTAGGCACCTAAAGCGACAATGGAGGTTTTATGTTCCGTCGGTCTATTCCTATGATCGCAGTCGGGGCCATCTTGGCCAGCACTCCGCCATGCCGGTCATCAACGGGAGCGTCGGCCCCGGCTTCACCATCACCCTGAAGCAGAACGGCGCCACCGTCACGACGCTGGCGGCCGGCAGCTACAAGCTCGTGATCTCTGACCAGGCTGCGATCCACGCCTGGTCGCTCGACGGTCCCAATGGTTACGCGAAGGACTTCACCACCGTCCCGTTCGTCGGTAGGAAGACGTTCACGGTCGTTCTCAAGAAGGGCTCGTACAAGTTCTACTGCCCGCCACACGAGTCGAGCATGTTCGGACGCTTCACCGTGAAATAGCAGGACGGGCTCGGCGCACCCGCACTCGGGCGGGTGCAGGGCGCCGGGTTTCTCATGACTAGGATGCGGCCGTGACCGACGCGACGCCTCCACTCGCGAACGACGACCTTGCAAATAACCGTCGGCGTGCGGGTGCGCGCGCGCACTTCCGCGCGATGGGGCTGACTGAGAAGGATTGGAGCCGCCCCGTCATCGGCATTGCGACGACGTGGACGGGAACGATGCCCTGCAACATGGGCCAGCGCGACCTCGCAAAGCACGTTGCGGCGGGCGTACGCGCTGCGGGCGGGACGCCGCTCGAGTTCAACACGATCGCGATCAGCGACAACATCACCCAGGGCACGCAGGGCATGCGGGCGTCGCTGATCAGCCGCGAGGTGATCGCCGACTCGATCGAGCTCGTCGGCCGCGGCCATCCCTTTGACGGCCTCATCTGCCTCGCCGCATGCGACAAGACCGTTCCGGGTGTCGCGATGGCGCTCACACGCCTCGATCTGCCGGGTCTCGTCTTCTACTCGGGTGCGATGGCCTCCGGAACCCACCGTGGCCGCCAGATCAACGTCAAGGACGTGTGGGAGGCCCTCGGCGGGTGGGAGGGCGGATCGATCACCACCGAAGAGCTCGAAGAGATTGAGCGTGAGGCATGCCCTGGCATCGGCGCGTGCGCTGGTCAGTTCACGGCCAACACGATGAGCATCGCCCTCGACTTCCTGGGGCTTGCGCCCACCGGACTCGGTGGCGTC
>CAIWTI010000057.1 GCA_903915545.1 uncultured Actinomycetes bacterium
AGCCGCCCAGGTTCGCCTCGGGGTGCTCTCGCGGAAACTGAAGGTTGAGTCGGCTCACCTGACCGAGACAACCCGTTCGGCCGTCGTTACCGCCTCGCGGCTGCAGGCGGCGCGCGACGAGCTCGCGGGCTACATCGGCCACCTCGCCCACGTTCGGCGCCTCACGCAGGCGAGTATCGCGGCCGACCAGGCGGTGGCCCTCGCGGCCACCCGTAAGGCCACACAGCTCTCAGGCGGCGTTCTCTCCGCCACGACCGCGACCGTGGTGTCGGGCCAAGCGTCCGCACCACTCTTCGCCGGGGAGCGAACGCTCACCGTCAGCGCAACCGGCTACTCCCTCCCTGGCCACACCTCGTCGGGGATCCCCGTTGGCTACGGCGTGGCGGCGGTCGATCCGCGCGTGATTCCCCTTGGAACGCACATGACGATCCCGGGCTACGGCGAGGCGATCGCCGCTGATACAGGAAGCGCCGTGATCGGTGCCGACATCGATCTTTGGTTTCCAACACTCGCTGCAGCCCAGGCCTGGGGACGCCGGACGATTACGATCGCACTGCATTGACGACGCACTCGCCTATCGCGGACACTCCCGCCGCCACCCTTGACGAAGCTGAGCGCGCTGCCGTTCGCGTCCTGCTCGTCGACGACCACGCGGTGTTTCGCGCGGGGCTGCGGGAACTCCTCGACCTTCACGGCCTTGATGTCGTCGGTGAGGCCGATGACGGTGACGCCGCGTTGGAACTCGTTCAAGAGACGGCGCCCGATGTGGTCGTGATGGATCTCGACATGCCCGGCGTGTCGGGCGTCGAAGCGACCCGTCGGATTTCCGCGGCTGCGCCAGCTACTCGCGTGATCGTCTTGAGCGCGTCCGACGAGGACAACGACGTTATGGAAGCGATCCTTGCCGGCGCGAGCGGCTACCTCCTGAAGCGTGTCCCGGTGGAAGAGCTGGTGGCAGGCATTTCGCGCGCCGCCGACGGGGAGTCGACGGTCTCGCCGGCGATTGCCGGAAAGGTGCTTCGTCGGCTCCGTGAGAGCACGCCCGCACCGAGCGGCGCCTCGGGGCTCACCGACCGTGAACTTCAGGTCCTGCGGCTGATCGCTGATGGCAAGGGCAACAGCCAGATCGCAGCGCAGCTGCACATCAGCCCGAAGACCGTGAAGAACCACATCTCGAACATCCTGATGAAGCTGCAGATTGAGAACCGGATTCAGGCCGCGGTGTACGCGGTCCGCTCGGGCATCGCGTAGCCGTTCGGGTCTCGTCTAGCCGCTCAGGCGCCGAGCAATGCCTTCAGGTCTGTTTCGCTGAGGATCGGCACGCCGATCTTCTCTGCCTTCGCCGCCTTCGAACCGGGGCTCTCACCAACGATCACGCCCGTCGTCTTCTTCGACACGCTGTCTGAGACCTTGGCGCCGAGCGCCTCAAGCGCCGCCTTCGCCTCGTCGCGCGTCCAGCCCTCAAGCGTGCCCGTGATGACGTACTGGCTACCGGTGAGCGGCCCGTCCTTGGGTCTGTCGGCCTCACCAGCCTCCATCCGAACGCCGAGCGCACGAAGCTCCTCGATCAATCCCCGGTTTGGCTCATCGGCAAACCACTCGGCGATCGCCTCGGCGCGGTCGGGGCCGATCCCTTCGCACGTCATCAGCTCATCCATGCTCGCCTCGAGCAACGTGTCGATCGATCCGAAATGGCGGGCGAGGTTCTGCCCGGTTACCCAGCCGACCTCGGGAATGTTGAGCCCAAAGAGCACTCGGCTGAAGGAGATCTCCTTCGAGCTGGCGATCGCCGTGACGACGTTCGTGGCGCTCTTCTCCTGGAAGCCGTCGAGTTCGAGAAGCTGCTCGGCGGTGATGCGGTAGAGGTCGGGCAGCGACCGTACGAGACCGAGCTCCCACAGTCGCCGCACGAGCTGCTCGCCGACACCCTCGATGTCTGCCGCCGGCCCGACCCAGTTGATCAGCGACTCGAGGCCACGTGAGGGGCAGGCGCGGTTCGGGCAACGATGTTGCACCTCACCTTCGGGCTTGACGATCTCTGCCTCGCAGAGTGGGCAATGCGACGGCATCGCGAACGGCGCCGTCCCGGGCGCGTGTGGCAGTACTGGCCCGACAACCTGGGGAATCACGTCGCCTGCGCGCTGCACGACAACCGTGTCGCCCTCGCGGATGTCTTTTCGGTTGATGTCTTCCTCGTTGTGCAACGTCGCACTCGTGACGGTGACGCCACCCACTTCGACCGGCGCGAGTTCGGCCCACGGATTGAGGGCACCGGTGCGACCGACCCGAACGTGGATCTTGAGCAAGGTTGTCTGCGCGGTCATTGGCGCCCACTTGTAAGCGCGCGCCCAGCGAGGACGATCGTGGAGCGCGCCAAGTCGGCGCTGGTACTCAAGCGAGTCGAGCTTGATCACAACACCGTCGATCTCGTAATCCAGCTCCGCGCGCCGGTGCTCCCACTCGGCGCAGCGTCGAGCAACCTCCTCGATCGTCGCGATGCGCTCGGCGTGCTCGTTGGTGCGGAAACCGTGCTCCTTGAGCCATTGCAACATCCCCCAGTGGCTCTCGAAGCTGACACCCTCGCCGTACCCCGACCCATATATCCAGATCGAGAGGGGACGCTGGCGCGTGATTTCAGGATTGAGCTGGCGCAGCGAACCGGCGGCCGCGTTTCGAGGGTTCGGTGCCGTCTTCTTCCCGTCGCGCTCCGAACGGTCGTTGAACGCATGGAACCCGGAGAGGGGCATGTACACCTCACCCCGCACCTCAAGGAACGGAGGCGCATCGCCAAGCATGCGCAGCGGGATCGCGTCGATTGTGCGGAGGTTC
>CAIWTI010000058.1 GCA_903915545.1 uncultured Actinomycetes bacterium
CTCCATGTCCTTGAGCGGCAGACCCAGGCGGAGCGCCATCGCCATTCCGTCGCCGGTGCACGCGTACGCGTTGGTGGTGACGCGATAGACGCGCCCCGCACCACCGGTCGCAAGGATCACGGACTTACCGGAGATCGCCTTGAGTCCGCCGTTCAGCATGTCCCATGCGATCACGCCCTGGCAGCGGCCGTCGTCCTCGACGAGCTTCCAGGCGAAGAACTCCTCGTACACCTTGATGTTGCGCTTCACGAGCTGCTCGTAGAGCACCTGAATCAGAACGTGGCCCGTGATGTCAGCGGCGTAGATCGTGCGCGGCGAGCCAGCGGCGCCAAACGGGCGCTGCGCGAGGCGGCCATCGTCGGCGCGCGTGAAGACAGCGCCCCAATTTTCGAGCTGGTAGATGTCGCCTGGGGCCTCCTTGGTGAAGACCTCGATCGCATCCTGGTCACCAAGGAAGTCGGAGCCCTTGACCGTGTCGTAGGCGTGCGTCTCGGGGCTGTCTTCCTTCGCGTTACCGAGCGCGGCGTTGATCCCGCCCTCTGCTGCACCGGAGTGGCTGCGCGTCGGGTGGAGCTTCGAGACGACTGCGACATCGGCGCCTGCGTCGTGTGCCTCAATCGCGGCGCGCATTCCTGCGCACCCGGCACCGATCACAAGGACGTCGTGCGACATGCTCACAGCCATGGACGCTATCGAAAATGGATCCAATTCCGATTGCGAACCCTTCTAGAGACCTGATCTCCAGGAGGGCGTGGCGACACACGCTTCGTCGACAGGATTGGCTAGATCTGCCAAATGCCGGAGCGAAGCACGGGTACGCGCTCTCCAGCGTGGGTGATCCCGTCGATCTCCATTTCGGGCGAGCCGATCATGAAGTCGATGTGGATGCCACTCTTGTTGATGCGGTCGCGGTCGGCCTGATCGTCGGCCGCAAAGCCAAACCCGCCGCCGAGCGCGATGTGGCTCGCGGCGTTCTCGTCGAGGAGCGTGTCGTAGAACACCGTGCCGAGCGGCCCGATGCGGCCTTGCCCGTCGACGATCGCAACTTCGCCGAGCCGTGCAGCGCCCTCGTCCAGTTCGGTCTTCGAGCGGAGGCCTTCGCCGTTCACGTCGGCTGTGACCTCGACGGCGCGGCCGCCTTCAAACCGCACCTTCAAACCTTCAACGATCGTTCCGTCGCGGAAGACGAGCGGCTTGGTGGATGTGACGAATCCTTCGGTGCGCTCCGGGTCGGGTGAGGTGAACACCTCTTCGGTGGGGACGTTCGGCAAGTGGACGATGCCGTTCACGTTCGTGAAGGCGCCGCCACCAAAGTTCCCTGACGGGAGCAGACCGACAGTGAGATCGGTTCCTTCGCTCGCAAAGTGCAGTGCGTCGAAGCGGTGAGAGTTGAGCGCGGCGGCGGATGCTTTCAACTGATCTGACCGCGCCGCCCAGGCGGCTGACGGGTCGGGTTCGTCGAGTCGAAGGATGTGCCAGAGCTGCTCCCAGAGCTTCTCGTATGCGGCATCTGCTGACAGCTCGGGGAACACGACCTTCGCCCACTCGGGATGCGGACACGGGACGATGTTCCAGTTCGTGAGTCGCTCGGAAACGATGCGCGAGGCCTCTTTCAGCCAGGGCAGCTGGTCGCGACCAGAGAGTGCGGGATCGAGACCGGCAAGCGCATTCGGTGCCACGATTCCAGCGAAGCCCACGCGTGCATCGCCGCGCTCTGCAAGCGCCTCAAGGCGCGCAGGGAGCCAGCTCGGCACGAAGTCGAGCGTGTCCGGCGCGGCGTGCGTGATCCGGCTGCGCTTGACGAACGGATCGAAGTAGAGAACGTCGACGTACAGCGCCCCGGCGGCGTAGGCGGCTTCGGCAACCGCGCGCGCCAGCTCCTCCTGGCCGGTGTAGGCGCCAACCGCCACAACCTGCCCTGGCTGGACAGCTGTTGCCGAGACACAGAGGTCGGCGAGGGCCTGAAAACGCGCGTCCATGGCAGGCGATCGTAGCGCGGCCCCGAAACCGTCGGAGTGAGATTGAGCGGAGCGATCGACCGCTACCTCGCCGCCGCAGGCATCTCGGATGCGACCAGGCGGGCATATCGCGCGGACCTGAACGACTTCGCCGCGTGGTTCGGCGACCGCCCTCTGGATGAGATTGACGTTCGCACCCTGTCGGACTACACCGCCTACCTTGGGCGAAGTCGTCCCGGCGGGAAGCTTTCGGCGTCGACGATCTCGCGTCGACTGGCCGCGGTGCGGAGTCTCGTTCGGCACGCGCTCGGCCCGGAGCGCGTCCCTGACGTTCCGCTCTCTCCGAAACGCAGCCGCCGCCTTCCGGACGCACCGAAGCAAGACGAGATCGAAACGATGCTTGAGAGCGCCGGAACGCCCGAGACGCCGATTGAGCTGCGCAACCGCGCGCTACTCGAACTCGTCTACTCGGCGGGTCTTCGTTCATCCGAAGCGGTGGCCCTCGACCTCGGCGATGTCGACTTCGACGCCGAGTCAGTGCACGTGCGGAACGGCAAAGGCGGGAAAGATCGGTTCGTGCCGCTCGGCGAGGAGGCCGCATACTGGCTTGCGCTGTACCGCCGCGACGGCCGCCCCACACTTGCGGCAGGTGCCGAGAACGCGTTCTTCCTTTCGGTGCGCGGCCGGCGGCTCGACACCTCAACGCTGCGTCGCCTGATGGCTCACCCCCATCGCTTGCGCCACGCCTTCGCGACGCATCTCCTTGAGGGCGGCGCCGATCTGCGCACGATCCAAGAGCTGCTCGGTCACTCAAGCCTCTCCACCACGCAGGTGTACAGCCATGTCGACGCGAAACGTCTGAGACGAGTCTATGACCGAGCTCACCCCCGCTCCTAACCTGCCCCGTGACCGCGACGTCGAGGCATTCCTCGCCGTCCTGTCTTCACGCCGTGCCCCGCGGACCGTCGAGGCGTACCGGCGCGATCTCAGAGAGTTGAGCCGCGCGCTGCAAGCTCCAATCGCCGACGCAACGATCGACGATCTTGAGCGCTACACCGCATCCTTGCGCGACGCGGGGCTTTCCGCCTCGACGATCGCTCGGCGTACGGCCGCCTCGCGCACGTTCTTCCGCCACCTGCAGCTGATCGGAGCCCGAGTCGACAACCCCGCTGCCGCACTCACGCTTCCACGGCGTACGAAGCCGCTGCCAAAGACACTCACCCCCGGCGAAGCCGAACGGCTGATTGCCGCCGCGGCAGGTGTGACCCCACGCTCGCTCCGCGACCGCGCGCTTGTCGAGCTCCTCTACGGCGCAGGACTGCGCGTCTCCGAAGCCGTCGGGCTCGCAAAGAACGGCGTCGATCTCGACGACCGGCTCGTGCGCGTCATCGGCAAGGGAGATAAGGAGCGGATCGTGCCGATCGGCCGGGAGGCAGTCGAGGCGCTGCGGCGCTACCTCTCTCGCGGACGCCCCCACCTCGACCGCCGCCACCGGCCGGAGCTCTTCTTGAACGCCCGGGGCGGTGGCCTCACGCGGGCTGGCGCGTTCGTAATCCTGCGCAAGCTCGCTGTGGTGGCTGGCCTCGAACCCGAGCGCGTCCACCCGCACCTGCTCCGTCACTCGTTCGCGACGCATCTGCTTGAAGGCGGTGCCGATCTCCGCAGCGTCCAAGAGATGCTCGGCCATGCCGACCTTGCGACCACGGAGCTGTACACGCACGTCTCCGACGCACGGCGGCGCGAGGTCTACTTCGACGCGCACCCGCACGCACGTCGACGCACCAAGCGTTAGCCCTCGGCGGCCCGACGCCGAAAACGCGGCACGAGAAAGATCAGCGCCGCAGCGCCGGCGAGCGCTGGGAACGCCATCAGGAACGCGGCGATCCGGACACCCGCGAACGAGGCGATCGCGCCGTCGAGCAGGCTGCCGATCGGTCGCACACCGAGGAATGCGATGCTCCAGAGCGCCATCACGCGACCTCGCTGTTCGTCGGCAACTTCAAGTTGCAAGCGGGAGGTGGCCGCTGTGTTCGCAGCGAGGTATCCGAAGCCCATCACGACGAGCAGCACGAGTGCGACCGGCAGGATCGGCGACACCGCGAAGCCGGCGATGCCGATTCCTGAGCAGAGGAGCGCGGCGGTCAGAACCCGACGGCTGCCATGCAGCTTGTGCGCAACTGTGAAAGCCGCAAGCACGGCACCCGCTCCGAAGGCACCCACGAGCAGCCC
>CAIWTI010000059.1 GCA_903915545.1 uncultured Actinomycetes bacterium
GGGCGGATTCAAGCAGTCATCGCAACGAGCTCGGCAAGCTTCTCCGATGGTTTCATGAATCCAAGGGTCTTGCGGGGACGACCGTTGAGCAGCTCCGCGATGAGGTCGAGGTCTTTGGCGCTGTAGGTCGAGAGGTCGGTGCCCTTGGGGAGGAACTGACGCAGCAGACCGTTGGTGTTCTCGTTCGATCCGCGTTGCCAAGGAGCATGCGGGTCGCAGAAGTAGACCTGCACGCCGGTCGCCACTTTGATCTCGGCGTGTCGGGCCATCTCCTTGCCTCGGTCCCAGGTGAGCGTCTTGAACAGCTCAGTCGGCATCGACTTGATCGCCTTCTCCATCGCCGCTTGGACCGCCGTCGCCTCGTGAGTGTCGGGCAGGTGAAGGAGCATCACATAACGGGTCTGGCGCTCGACCAAGGTGCCGACCGCCGAGCGGTTGTTCGAGCCGCAGATGAGGTCGCCCTCCCAGTGGCCTGGCACGGCCCGGTCGTCGACTTCGGCCGGGCGCTCGGAGATCGTCACCATGTTCGGGAGCTGGCCGCCGGGTCGATAGCGGTCCTTCGATCGCCGACGAACCTGGCCTGATCGCAGACAACGCGCCAGCTCACGGCGCAGTTCGCCCCGGCCTTGGACGAAGAGCGACTGATAGATCGTCTCGTGGCTCACGCGCATCATCGGATCGTTTGGGAACTCAAGACGCAAGCGTTCCGTGATCTGCACCGGCGACCAGAAGTCCTCGAGCCACGATGTCACCTGCGAGCACAGCGGCCCGGCCGCCAACTTCAGGATCTTCGGACGTCGCGCTGCGATCCCCGCTCGTTCGTGCGCCCGCCACGCTCGATACTCCGAGCGACCCCCGTTCGCCGCGATGTCCCGACAGACCGTCGATGGTGAACGACCAATCCGATGAGCGATCGCGGTGGCCGTCTCGCCGGCCAACAGACCGAGGCTGATCTCCTCGCGTTCAGCGATCTGCAGCCGCGTCGGACCGGGACTCCAGCGATCTGGCCGGGGAGGAATCTTCTGGGTGCGGAGCACTTGCTGGACGCCCGGAGCGGTGCACCCGACCTCGCGGGCTACTTGTCGCAAAGTGAGCCCTCTGGCCCTCAGTCGATGGATCGCGCTCTTCTGCTCAAAGGTCAGGTGCGGGGTCAACTGGGTCTCCTCGGTGGTGTCGACGAAGCGTCATCGACTCACCGAGTTATTGCAGTGATCTCTTGAATCCGCCCAGCTAGCGGAGCGACCGGATGGGTTTCAGCGGCGGGCTCAACCTCGACGGAGCGCGAAGAACTCCCGCAACAGCTCGGCACACTGCTCCTCGAGGACACCTGAGCGCACCTGCGGCGACGGTCCGAGGCGATCGTCACCGAGCACGTCGTAACGAGAACCACCCGCACCTGCGCGCTCGTCGCGTGCACCGAAGACCACCGTGTCGATCCCGGCTTCGCGGATCGCTCCTGCGCACATCACGCACGGCTCGAGCGTGACGGCGAGGAGAGCGCGAGAGAGCTGCTTCGGGTCGCAACGTGACGCGGCAGCCCTGATCGCGAGGATCTCGGCGTGCGCCATCGGGTCGCCCCGCAACTCACGCTCGTTGCGACCGACGCCGACGACGATCCCGTCGACAAGCACCACCGCGCCGACCGGGACATCGTCGTGGTCGAGCGCACGCCGCGCCTCGGCGAGCGCGCCTTCGATCGCAGCGGCGTCGCGGTCGTCGCTGCTCAAAGGCTCGACCGGTGCACCGATCATCTTTCGACACCCGCCCTTTCGTGGCCGGATCGAAGGTCCGCGTGCGGCCCCGCGGACTGTGGCGGAGGAGGTGGGATTCGAACCCACGGTCCCTTGCAAGACACACGATTTCCAATCGTGCCGATTCGGCCGCTCTCGCACTCCTCCCTCAGGGCGAATCAAGCTACCGTGTTCTTGCGTCTCGCCGTCGAGCGCAGTGGCCGGGTTCTGCGCGACGGATCCCCGTGAACCGGGTCAGGGCCGGAAGGCAGCAGCTCTCAGCGGAACGGTCTGGGTGCCGCAGGCGACCTGGCCGCTGCGCCCGTCGGCGAGACGAAACCCGCGACGGAGTGAGCCATCTACGTCGTAGGCTCGGTCGCCGTGTCCGACCTCACTGAGAAACCGGGTGACACCCAGTTCCAGTCGCTCTACCGTCGATTCCGACCTCAACGGTTCGAACAGGTCCGCGGACAGGGCCACGTCACGCTTGCACTGCGCAACGCCGTGCGGGACGAACGGGTCGCGCACGCATACCTCTTTTCAGGTCCACGCGGCACCGGAAAGACC
>CAIWTI010000060.1 GCA_903915545.1 uncultured Actinomycetes bacterium
GCCACCCTGGATCACGAACGCCGGCACGATCCGGTGGAAGACCGTTGCGTCGAAGAAGCCCTTCTGCGCCAGCGAGACGAGCGACGCGGCGGCGTTGGGCGACTGCTTCTGATCGAGTGTGACGACGAACGTGCCGCAGTTCGTCGCAAAGGTGAGGGTGTAGACCTTCGTGGCCGAGAGCAGCGCGCTCGGCTTTGGCTCCGTCCGCGTTGCAGGCGTCGGCGCTGTCGCGACGGAGCAGCCACTGGCACCGGTCGTTGTCGCCGGGGCAGCCGTCTTCTTGATGCCACACCCGGTGGCGCCGAGTGCGAGCACCGCGAGGAGTGCGACGATGGCTGTGCGGACGATCATCGGTTGCACGGTAGCCATCTCAGGCGGTGACCGATTCGATATCGGCCAAGTGGATCATGCGAAAGATCAGTCGGACGCGGCGGAGGCGATCGGCGTCTTCGGTGAGATCGGGGAGCTCGTCCCACAGCGAACGAGCGACCTCCAGCAGTTCGCGGATCCGATCGGTGACTTCCTGGTGACCGTTGCGCTCGGCGCACGTTGTGATCGCGAGCGTGAGGAGCGCCATCGTGTCGGGCTGACGGGTCCAGAGCAGCGGTGTCGCCATCGAGAGGTACTGGTGGACGCGCGCCAGCTGAATCGACTGGTCGAGCGACTCGGGCCCGATCGGGCTCGACGGTTCGGGCAGCGGCTCACCGTCTGCGAGCGCATTCGCCGTACCCGCCAGCATCGCGCGGAGCTCCTTGTCGCGATAGCCAGCCTTGATCGCGGTCTTGACCGCAATCAGCAGCGAGCCTGGCTCCTGCCCGTACGGGTAGTCCGATGCCCACATCACTTGCTCGGGTGGAATCTGACGATAGAAGTCGAGAAGGTCGATCGGGCTCCAGGTTGAGGTGTCGAAGAGCACGCCCTTCCGACCCGCCGTATGCCGCGCGAGCTCCGCCATGTCGGCGATGCCCGCGTGCGCGATGATCAGGGTCGCGCCCGGGTGGCGCTCGACAAGACCTGCAAGTCCTTCAGCGATTGGCGGCAGCCCGCGGCCGCCATGGATCAAGATCGGAACGCGACGCTCGGCTGCGAGAGCAAAGACCGGCTCCAGGCGACCGTCGGCCATGTCGAAGCGCTGGGCTCGGGGATGGAGCTTGATTCCGCGCGCGCCGGCATCGAGACACCGAGTTGCCTCTTCGATTGGGCCTTCGTTCAAGTCGAGTCGGACGAAGGGAATCAAGCGTCCGCTCGAGCGTTCGGCGTAGGCGAGTGTCCGGTCGTTCGCTGCCTGGAACCCGGGATGCCGATCGGGCTCGTCGAGGCAGAACATGAAGGCGCGCGAGATGCCGTAATGGCGCATCACGGTTTCGAGCTCGTCGTAGTCGCCGACCATCCCGTCGATGTCGTGGCCGAGGTGAAGGTGGACGTCAAAGATGTCGGCGCCCGGCGGCAGGATTCGCCGCAGCTCGTCCTCGTAGCGGGCGGTGAGCTCGCCCGCACGTGTTTCGGCGTTCGCCATTCACGGAGGCTAGCGCGCTTCGGGCAGCGTGCGTTTGGTCGTTAGAGTGCCGATGTGGGTGACGTCCTGATCTTCGGTGACACCGAACGCTCGCCTGAGCTTCGTCACGAGATCCCGGTGGGTATCGGCGATCCCTTCTTGTACGTCGAGAAAGGGGACGAGCGCCACGTCGTTGTCGGCTCGCTCGAAGTGCCGCGCCTCGAAGGGCTCGGCCTGCAGATCCATCCGCTTGAGGCGTTCGGGATCGAGGAGGTGCGACGCCAGCTCGCTGGCCAGCCGATCAGTGCCCTGATCGAAGAAGTTGCTCGACGCGCGGTGGTCGCGCTGGGCGTTACCTCTGCTTCCGTTCCTGCCACGTTGCCGATCGCCTTTGCCGATGCAGTTCGTGCGTCGGGTGTTGAGCTGACCGTAGACAGAACGCTCTTCGACGCGCGGCGCCGGTCGAAGTCGCCGCACGAGCTCGACGGCATTCGTCGTGCACAGGCAGCAGCTGAAGCGGGCATGGCCGCTGTCCGCGATCGCCTTGCTGCCGCAACGATCGGAGACGCGGGCGACCTGAGCCTGGACGGGAGGCCATTGACGTCGGAGGTGCTGAAGGCGGCCGTGGCCATCGCGTTTTCTGAGCACGGGGCCGCCGCCAGCGAGTTTGTTGTGTCGCATGGATCTCAGGCCGCGATCGGCCATCACGGTGGTGGCGGTTCGGTGATGGCGGGAGAGACCGTCGTTGTTGATCTCTGGCCGATGGACACCGAGTCGGGTTGCTATGCCGACATGACGCGGACGTTCGTCGTCGGCGAGGTGAGCGACGAAGTCGCGATCTGGTGGCGGCTCTGCAAGCAGGTGCTTGACGAAGTCACAGCGATCGCGCGTCCGGGCATTACCGGCCGCGAACTGTACGACCACGCCTGCGACATCTTCGAGCCAGCCGGCTTCCCTACGCAGCGGACGAAGGTCGATGGTGTCGTGCTTGAGGATGGCTTCTTCCACTCGCTGGGTCATGGCGTTGGGCTTGAGGTTCACGAAGAGCCTCTGCTCGGCATGGTTGGACGCGAAAAGCTCATTCCCGGCGACGTGATTGCGGTAGAGCCCGGCCTCTACCGGTCGGGCTACGGCGGCTGTCGACTCGAAGACCTCTTGCTCGTCACGGAGACTGGTGTCGAGCGTCTCACGAACTTCCCGTACGACCTTGCGCCCTAACGACGCGATCAGCCTCCCGCACCCGGTCGAAATACGCAAAGATCACGCCTGCACCGCACCGAGTGAACCAGGCGAAAGGGGCCAGCGAACGTGAGCAGTGATTCGGGACAGGCGATCGACACACTCTTCCTTGAGGAGCGTCGCTTCCCGCCGACCGCGGCGTTTTCTGCGGCGGCCAATGCCCAGCCGGCGATCTACGACGAGGAGTTCGATGCGTTCTGGGAGCGCGAGGCACGCGAACGCGTCACCTGGTTTGAGCCATTCACCTCGCTGTACGAGTGGAACCCGCCCTATGCCAAGTGGTACCTCGGAGGCAAGCTCAACGTCGCCTACAACTGCGTCGACCGCCATGTCGAGGCAGGCCGTGGCGACAAGGTCGCCTTTTATTGGGAAGGCGAACCGGTTGGCGATCGCCGTGCAATCACCTACGCCGATCTCCAGGACGAAGTCGTGCGTTGTGCGAATGCGTTGAAGGCGCTTGGCGTGGGCAAAGGAACCGCCGTCGGCATCTACATGGGGATGGTTCCCGAGGCGCCTGTCGCGATGCTCGCGTGCGCGCGGCTTGGTGCACCACACACGGTTGTGTTCGGCGGATTCTCGGCCGACTCGTTGGCCGACCGGCTGAACGACATGGGGTGCGAGGTGCTGATCACCCAAGACGAGGCGTATCGCCGCGGCAACCCGGTTCCGCTCAAGACGACTGCTGACGAGGCGCTCGCGGCCGCTCCGGGTGTTCGCAAGACGCTCGTCCTGCGGCGCACCGGCAACGCCGTACCGATGACCGAAGGCCGCGACCACTGGTGGCACGAGCTTGCAACCGACGCGTCGGAGTGTGCGCCCGAACCGATGGACTCGGAGGATCTGCTGTACCTGCTCTACACCTCAGGTACGACCGCGAAGCCAAAGGGGATCGTCCACACAACGGGCGGCTACCTCGTGGGTGTCGCGACAACCCACAACTACATCTTCGATCTGAAGCCCGAGAGCGACGTCTACTGGTGCGCGGCCGACGTCGGCTGGGTCACCGGGCACAGCTACATCGTCTACGGACCGCTCGCGAACGGTGCCACCTCAGTGATGTACGAGGGCACACCGGACTTCCCCGACAAGGATCGGTGGTGGGAGATCATCGCCCGTTACGGCGTGACGATTCTCTACACCGCGCCGACGGCGATCCGCGCTCACATGAAGTGGGGGCCGCAGTACTCCGAGAAGCACGACCTTTCGACGTTGCGCCTGCTCGGGTCGGTCGGGGAGCCGATTAACCCCGAGGCGTGGGTCTGGTACCACGAGCACATCGGTGCCGAGCGCTGCCCGATCGTCGACACCTGGTGGCAGACCGAGACCGGGATGATCCTGATCTCGCCGCTCCCGGGCATCACGACGACGAAGCCCGGCTCCGCGACCCGGCCGTTCCCTGGTGTTGACGCTGCCGTCTACAGCGAGGCGGGCGAGGAAGTCGGCCCAGGTGGCGGCGGCTACCTCGTCCTTCGCAAGCCGTGGCCGGCGATGCTGCGCGGCATCTACGGCGACGACCAGCGCTTCCGCGACACCTACTGGGCGAAGTACCCGAACACGTACTTCGCAGGCGACGGCGCCCGGATCGACCAGGACGGCGACTTCTGGCTGCTCGGACGTGTCGACGACGTCATGAACGTGTCGGGGCATCGCATCTCGACGATCGAGGTCGAAAGTGCGCTTGTCGACCATCACGACGTTGCTGAGGCGGCTGTCGCGGCACGCGCCGATGCCTTGACAGGCCAGGCGATCGTCGCCTTCGTGACGCTGAAGGGCGGTATCGAGGGGTCGGTCGAGAAGCTCGAGGAGC
>CAIWTI010000061.1 GCA_903915545.1 uncultured Actinomycetes bacterium
CGCCGAGGCGACGCTCGCCGTCGCGATCGACGTCGGCGCCGAACTGAAGCTCGAAAAGGCTTAGCTCGCCGGCTGCTGGCCGTCGGCCAAAGCGAGCTCGCGACGCAACTCGGTTGGCAGACGGAACTCGACGTCTT
The DNA here is from genome assembly GCA_903915545.1 of uncultured Actinomycetes bacterium. Lineage (GTDB taxonomy): Bacteria > Actinomycetota > Thermoleophilia > Gaiellales > Gaiellaceae > PALSA-600. The sequence continues at coordinate 138 of CAIWTI010000061.1, forward strand.
CGTCGACGAGCCGGTACGGCTCGATATCGGCGACACCGCGCGCCCGGAACCAGTTGCAGACGCCCTCGACGAGCTTCTCCGGAGCGGAGGCACCCGAAGTGACACCGACGACGCGGACACCATCGATCCAGCTCTCGTCGATCTCGCTGTCGTCGTCGATCAGATACGACGCGACGCCACCAGCACGAGCCGTCTCGACAAGTCGGTTGGAGTTCGACGAGTTGCGCGAACCGATGACGAGGAGCAGATCGATCTCGCCAAGCATCTCCTTCACCGCCCACTGCCGGTTCGAGGTTGCGTAACAGATGTCTTCGCGCTTTGGCGCATAGATATTGGGGAAGCGTTCGCGCAACGCCGCGATCACGCTTGCGGTCTCGTCAACCGACAAGGTCGTCTGGGTGACGTACGCGAGCTTCGTGTCTGCCGGCAGGTCGAGCGCAGCAACGTCCTCGGCCGACTCGACGAGGATGATCGCGTCGGGCGCTTCGCCCATCGTTCCGACGACCTCCTCATGGCCCTCGTGGCCGATCAAGATGATCGTGTAGCCCTGGGCGGCGTACCGCCGGGCCTGGACGTGCACCTTGGTGACGAGCGGGCAGGTTGCGTCGATCGTGCGGAGTGACCGCGTCGCAGCGTTCTCGTGCACCTCTGGCGCAACGCCGTGGGCGGAGAAGACAACGGTCTTGCCCTCGGGAACGTCGGTCTCCTCGTCGACGAAGATTGCGCCGCGCGCCTCAAGATCGCGCACCACGTGAAGGTTGTGGACGATCTGCTTGCGCACGTAAATCGGGCTGCCGTAGAGATCCAGCGCCCGCTCAACCGTTTCGACGGCGCGCTCAACACCGGCGCAATAGCCGCGTGGCGACGCGAGGAGAACCTTCTCAACCATCGGCGTCAGTGTAGGGGCGCTGCTCTCGCTCACCGTCTGTGACCGCAAAAGATAGGCCGAACGGCCTATTGGCAGGGGCCGCGTGGCGGTTTACGGTCTGGACTGGAAATGCGTTCCGTGGCACGCGGCGAAGCGGCCGCGGGGAGCAATAAGGAAGGTCTGTCGCGACGACCCCCCGAGCGGCAGGCCTTCCCTATTGCTCCCCGCCAGCGGGCGGACTACCGGGACGTCTGAGACAGCAGGATCGCGGCGAGCACGATTGCCCCGCCAACGATTTGCAGCGTTCCGAACGTCTCGTTGAGAAGGAGCCACGCGACGATGCTCGCCCCGACCGGCTCAAGCATCGACGTGATGCCAACGCGCGTTGCGGGTAGGTGGCGAAGCGCGCTGATCAGCAGGAAGAACGGGACGATCGTCCCGAGCACGACGAGCCACACCATGAGCGCCCAGATGGGAGCGGTGTGACCAGCGAGTCGGCCCAGGAGTTCGACGTGACCCGCCGCGTGGGCAAACGGGAAGTTCCACGGTGGAGCGAGCACGAACCAGAAGACGGTCGCGAACGAGAAGCCGTATGCGAGCAGAGAGATCGGGTCGCGCCTCCCGGCTCCATGCTCGGCAAGCAGCAGGTAGATCGCGTAGGTGAAGGCCGAGATCGACGCGAACAACAGCCCGATCTGCGAGACGCCGTGGCCGTCGCCGTTCCCGACGATCAACGTGAGCCCGGTGACGGAGAGAACGAGCGCCACCCAGACCCTCCGTCGCACCTCTTGCTTCCGGACAAACCGCACCCACAACGCCACGAGCAGCGGGCCGAGGTACTCGATCAGCAGGGCGATGCCTACCGAGAGTCGGTGGATCGAAAGGAAGTACAGCCACTGCACTCCTGCGAGCCCAGCCACGCCGAAGATGGCGAGGTAGGGCAGCTCGGCACGCGACACGCGGAGGCGGCTTGGTGCGGTGAGTGCCAGGAGAACGAAGAGGCCGACGAGCGCCCCACCGTTTCGTACTTCGGCTACCTCGACCGACGAGAAGCCGTTTCCGAGCAGCAGTTTCGCGACGGTGCCGTTGATCGCCCAGAGCGACGCAGCACTCGCGGCAAGGAGATAGCCGCGGGCCGGACGACGGACGTGAGCCGGCACGACTGAGAAGGGCGCCTCGGACACAAACGTGGAATCTACGGGCAGCAGAATCGACGACGGGCGAGAAGGGTGGCGAAAGCCACTAGACTTGGCACGTCGCGGGACGTAGCTCAGCCTGGTTAGAGTGCCTGCTTTGGGAGCAGGAAGCCCCCGGTTCGAATCCGGGCGTCCCGATTGTTCTCCCGCCGCAGCCGCGCGCCGCGGCGGTTAGAGAACCCAGTCGCCTTTGCGCAGGATCGGTGTTTCCGATCCGTCAGCAGCGACGCCGAAGACGTCGAGTTCTGGCGAGCCGATCATGAAGTCGGTGTGGATCGAGGAGTGGTTGACGCCGCGCTCGTGCCGTTCCTCTGGGGTGAGGTCGCTCGCTCCTTCAGCGGTCTTCGGGAAGGCCATGCCGAGCGCGAGGTGGCTCGCTGCGTTCTCGTCGAACAGCGTGTTGTAGAAGACGAGGCCTGTCTTCCCGACGCGCGAGTCGTTATCGACCAGCGCGACTTCTCCGAGTCGCGCTGCACCATCGTCGCTTGAGGCGTGCTGCCTGACGAGATCCTCGCCTGTCTCAGCCGTGATCTCGACGGCGCGTCCACCCTCGAACCGAACCTTCAGGCCGCGCACGATCGTCCCGTGCAGCTGCAGGGGGTAGGTGGCGCTGACGAAGCCGTCGACGCGACGGGCGTCGGGTGAGGTGAACACCTCTTCCGTCGGCATGTTCGCCACGTGGTCGATGCCGGCTGAGTGGTCGAGCGCCGCAAGCCACTCGGAACCAGGCAGCAGGCCGACAGTGAGGTCGGTGCCAGGCCCGGCGTACCGGAGCGCGTCAAAGCGTCGCGCGTTCAACGCGTTCGCACGGCTCGTGAGCTTCGCGATGTGCTCCTTCCAGGCCGCAACGGGATCGTCCGTGTCGAGGCGAACCGCGGTAGCGACCGCATCCCAGAGTCGATCGACATCGGGCTCACCAAAGATCGTCGTCGCCCAGCCGGCGTTCGGGTACGCAACGATGCACCAGTTACAGGCGCCATCGGTAAGCCGGAGGCTTGCCTCAGAGACCTTTCTCATACGCGCCTTCGCGACTCGAGCTCCATCAAGGTCGGCGAAGATCTCGGGCTCAGGGTCGCCCGTGATCCCAAGGAGCGCGCCGTGGTCGGCACCAAGATCGTCGAGTCGCTTCACGAGCCATGGCGGCGAGTACTCAAGGCTCTCGTCACTCGCGAATTCGATGTGTGCCCGCTTGACGTGCTGATCGCTGAGATACACGTCCACCCACGCTGCGCCAGCCTTGTACGCCTCGCGTGCAACCGCCCGTGCGAGCTCGGCGTGCTCGATCTGCCCGTTGATACAGAGGCGCTGTCCGGGCTGCACGTTGATACCCACGCGAACGGTGAGCTCCGCGTATCGCTGAAGGAGCGTCTCGCGCGCAGACATGGACGACACTCTATTCAAGTTCGGTAGTTCTGAGAACAGCAGCATTCGTCATTATACTTCTCGCTGATGCGCCTGACTTCCCGTATCTCGACGCCCCGGATCGCTGCGGGAACGATTGCTCTGGCTGCCGTTCTGCTCGTCTCCGGCTGCGGAAGCAGCACGCCGAAGCCGTTCGATCTTGAGAAGACGAAGAGCTGCATGGTCGCCAAGGGTGTGACAGTTGGCGGAGCGCTCGACTTTGTCGCGACCACCGCGACGGCTGGTGCATTCGTCGGGACGTTCCCCGACGGGAACTCGGCGACGATCTCGTTCGGGACTGCCGCAAAGGATGGGCGGCAGATGGTTGACGCCTACGAGCGGTTTGCGTACTCGAACGTTCGCACGGGTCTCCCCGACGTGTTGAAGCTGAACCGGAACGTGGTGTCGCTCTGGAAGAACCACCCGAGCGATGCCGATCTGAACACGTTCACCAGCTGTCTCACGTAGCGCCTTCTTCGTGAAGAAAGCGGCGAAACCAGAAGCCGCACACGCACGCGAGGACGAGCGCCTGCTCTGACGCCATCGTCACACCAGCGATCTGCTGATCGGTGAGCGGTGACAGACCCCACACGCGTGTCGGAACCGCGACGTAGAAGGCATAGATGGGGTGGGGGATGAGGGCGAGCAGTAGCCCAAGCGGCGCTCCGAGCACGAAGGCCGCGAACGCGTAGCCCGCCCGCCCGATGCTCGCGAGGTCGCGCGGCCGGCTCTGGACAACCGGCCACCACATCAGGACGCCCGAGAGGAAGTACCAGGCGTGCTCTGCATGAATCAGTGGCGGGTTGCGTAACGCCGCGTCGTAGATCGCCGGGACATGCCACGCGTAGTAGCCAAGAAGCCATGTCGGGAGGGCAAAGGCTGGCGCGGTCGCGAAACGGAAGACGCGAAAGCGCGAGGTGGCGGCTGCAGCAGCCGCCGGGATAGACGCAGCGACAAGCAACGGCGCCCACTCGGCAAGGATCACGTTCTGCAGCAGGTGCGCGGTGAGCAGGTAGTGCAAGCCCAGGTGGTGGAGCGGACTCCAAAACGCGAGGGCAACGAGCACAAGCCCAGCGGAAAAGAGCGTCACCTCGCGCCGAGTCGCCGCATACCGCCCCGCGAGAAACAGGTACGCAAGCCCGAGCGTTGGCACGACGACGGTGGTGTCGAAGTCGGCTTGCCACGCATACGGCGACACCGCGAGCACCCTCAGAGCCTAGAGGCCCGCCGCTGCCGGGTACCCTTTCGGGCGCAACGCGGGTGTAGCTCAATGGTAGAGCTCTAGCCTTCCAAGCTAGCTACGCGGGTTCGATTCCCGCCACCCGCTTAAAGAAACGTCTCGGCTCGAGCGCACCGCAGTGCACTCAAGCCGAGACGTATGTCGTACCGCGTCGCGAGCTCTTAGAGCTGGAACGGCGTGGTCGGCACCGTGATCGAACCGCCCGACGTGCTGCGGAACGTCACGAAGCCGGGGTCATAGGACTGGTAGCCCATGACCGTTCCGCCGTAGCGGCTCCCGCCGCCGTTCTGTACTTCGCCGATCAGCGTGCCATCAGGCCGGTACGCGAAGATCTGGGCCGTCGCATCTGAACTAGCTGCCTTCAGCAGCATTGCCCCACCGCCGCCGCCACCAGGAAGCGCGTTCGTGAAGCACTTGGTGAGCTTCAGCGAGTCGACTTTGACCTGAACGGTCGAACCGCCGGTGCCGCCCGAGTTCCCTCCGCCCGACGCAAGCGCGAGCGAACTCGGCAGTGCAGCGACGAGAACGACTGCAGAAAGCGTCAAGATGCGAGTCAGAGGACGCATCGAGCTCAGACTCCCTTCGGGATTGCGGCGACGACCGTCGAGAGCGTCCCAGCTGAACTGCCTGTCGACGCATCAATTGCCGTGACTGAAACGGTGTAGAGGACACGAGTGCGGATGCCGAAGACCGAGAACTTTCCGCTCAACGCGGCACCCGGGTTTTCGTAGGTGACCACACTCGGCGTGTAGTACTCGCTCACCTTCGTCGTCACCGTGAGCGTCTGACCGTTCACGCACGGCTTGACGGAATACGACGCCTGCAGTGATCCGAGGCCGGTTTCACCGGTCGTTGTGTCTGTCTTGACGACGAGGCCGCTCACAGGGTTGCAGACCGACGGCTTGACGCCGCCGCCACCACCCGTCCTGACCTCGCCAGCAGACGCGATCCCGGCCAGCGCGAGAGTAAGTGCGGTAGCTGCCAGGAGACCCGAGGCGACGCGTCGCGAGAGAGAGAAGACATTGCGGAATGTGCTCAAGATGTGTTCCTTCCGATCTAGGAGAGATGGTTCGGCCGCGCTCTGAAGCCGATCCGTCTGAGCGTGGCAGCGCAGCGGTCCCGACCGCCATCGGACATTGGTCGTACGACGTTGGCGCGCGGACACCTACCGGTGCGCGGTTGAGACGCTTCCGACCTCGCCCCTGCTCGAGTGCAACGCCGCGACGAATAGCGCCGTCGGTGCGATCGCCAAGACGATGAGTACGAGCGTCGTCATCACGAGCCTACGAACTGCCGAATGCATGGCGTACCTCCGTCGAACGATTGGCGCGAGAGCGTCCACCACGTACAGACGCTGATGCGAGGGTGGGGCACACGAGGTCCGCACGGCAATCGGTCATAGGTCGTAGGACCATTGGCCGATTGCCCTTGGTCCCGCGCGGCAGCGAGTCTCTCTGTCGCCGCAAACATCTGCGGCGAAGCGCTGGCGTCTGACGTCGGCAGTGGCCGGGCGGGGGCACCACCTATGATCGACGGTTGGCAGATGGCGAATC
>CAIWTI010000062.1 GCA_903915545.1 uncultured Actinomycetes bacterium
CGAGCAGGCGGAAAAAGGTCGTGCGGTAGCGAGGCGTCGCGGGCGCGTCCATAGACGTCCAGCCTACGCACCGGGCCGGGGGTCACGACGAGCGGGCGGTGAGGAGGTCGTAGAGTTCCGCCATGACCGTGCTCGAATCCGTTCCGAACTTCTCAGAAGGGCGCGATCACGCCACGATCGCTGCGCTGGGGGAGGCGCTCGAGCAACACACAAAGGTGCTCGACCTTCATGTCGACTCCGACCACAACCGGTGCGTGTTCACCGTGGTCGGCGACTTCGAACCGCTCGTTGCGGGGCTCGCCGCTGCCGTTGCCGTTGCGATCGACCGCATCACGCTCGATAGTCACGTCGGTGTGCATCCACGGATCGGCGCTGCCGATGTCGTGCCGATCGTGCCCATCGTTCCGGGGGATCTCGTGTGGGCGAAGGCGCTCGTGCCCGAGTTGGGGCGCCGGCTTGGCGCGCTCGGCGTGCCCGTCTTCGTCTACGACCCACCCGAGCGCGGCCCCGCCTACTACCGCCGAGGCGGGCTCCCCGAACTGGCACGTCGGCTGGCGACGGGTGAGCTCGCGTCGGACTTCGGCCCGTCGACGTTGCACCCAACCGCGGGAGCGGTGATCTGCGGCGCACGCATGCCGCTCGTCGCCTTCAACGTGAATCTCCGCGGGTCGCTGGAGGTAGCGAAGGAGATCGCTGCGGTGGTGCGTGAGGCCGGCGGCGGCTTTCCGGGCGTTCGCGCCCTTGGTCTCGAACTCGCTGGCCCGGGCCTCGTGCAGGTCTCGATGAACATCGAAGATTGGCAAGCGTCACCGCCGTACCTCGTCGTCGAGCGGATCACCGAGGAGGCACGCAAGCGTGGGGCAGAGGTCATCGCTTCGGAGCTGATCGGGCTGTTGCCCGCGGGTGTCGTCGCGCAGGGAGGCGCTGACGCGTTGCTCATTCCCGGCTTCGACGAATCTCGGATCCTCGAAGCGCGGATTGCAGAGAGCGAACGCTAGGTCGCGATCGCGTTTGCTGCCACGCGGGTGCAGACAGCCGCGCTGACGATGGCGATTACGGGCAGCACGAGCGCCGCGACGAGGAAGATCGGCCGCGCCGAGAAGATCGCGAAGAGCGGCGACACAAATAGGAGACCGGTGGCATGCGCGCCCCGATGGACAAGCGAGATCACTCCGAGCACTCGCCCGAGCACTTCGTCGGGAATCTCCTCCTGCGCTGCCGAGTTCAGCAGCACCCACGATGAGCTCTCACCGAGGCCCGAGAAGAACGATCCAGCGATTGCAAGTGGAAGCGACGTGGCGGCAGCGATCAGCCCGTAGGCAGGCAGGTACATCGCCCAGGCAAGGACGCTCGCACGCGCCTTCCGGCGTACGGGAACGCGCGTGAGGAAGGCGCCTACCGCGATCGATCCGACGGCGAAGCCGATCATCAGCAACGAGAAGCCGCTTGCCCCTTCATGCAGCGAGTCGCGCGAGATCGTCGGGATGCCAGCGATCCACGAGCCGGTAGTGATCGTCATGGCGATCGCGAACACGACGACTGCGGTGAGCAGGGCGCGTCTCGGCACGAGCGCCGAGATCCCCTCGCGCACGTGGACGCTGCCGTCCTCACGTGGGGCGCGCTTCGGTTCACGCAGCCGCATCAAGATCAGCCCCGACAGGGCGAACGTCGCCGCGTTGACGCCGAAGAAGATGCTCACCGGCATGAACGTCAGCAGCCCGGCGGCGACAGCCCAGCCACCGATCGAGATCGCCTGGGTTGCCGAGGAGAGGAGCGCCATCGCCGCTTGGGAGTTCTGCTTGTCGACGACCGCCGGGACGGTCGCGCCATAGGCCGGGATGAAGTAGCTGTTTGCTGCCTCGAGCAAGAACGCAGCAACCACGAGACCCCAGATCGGCAACGTGCCCGTCAGCCCGGCGATAGCAACGGGAATCAGGATCACCGTGCGCGCTGCATCGGCCGAGATCATCAGGCGCTTGCGGCTCCAGCGATCGGCAGCGAGGCCACCGTGGAGGCCGAAGAAGAACGCTGGAAGCGAGTCGGCCAGGCGAACCGCGACAACCCCGAGCGGCCCTGCCTTTTCAAGCGCGAACCACATCAGTGCGATGTACTGCAGTGCGTCACCGAGCTCGCTAACGGAAGCAGCCAGGAAGATCGTCCGGAACTGCCCTCGCCGCAGCAAAGCCCGTGCTGTTTCGCGCGACGGTGGCGTCTTTGGTTCGGGCGAGTCGCGTTCGGTGTCGAAGATCGGATCGGCCACCAATCGAGTGTGCCTATGCCCGGTGTCGGGCCGATGCTCTAGGCTGCTTCGCGATGGCGACCAAGAAACAGCGCAGTCGGCGCGCGAAGACCTTCCGGCACGACTACGCGCTCGTGGAGGTCGACGACGAGGGCAACGAGGTTGAGCTCGCGGCGTCGGCACTGCGTAAGCAGAAGCAGCAGGAGAAGCCGAAAAAGGGCAAGGGGCGGGGCGGACGCGCGGCAGCAGCGCGCAACGCACGCGCTCTACGCCCGGTGCAGCCACCCACCTGGAATCGCGCGCTCAAGCGCGGCGGTCTGTGGGGCGGCGTCCTCTTCTTCGCGTCCGTCTTCCTCTTCAAGGGATCCGAGGCGAGCCGCTTGATCACAGGCGGTATCTACTGGGTGCTCTTCATTCCGGTGATGTACATGCTTGATCGCTCGCAGTACCGCACCTATCTCAAGCGCTCCGGCCAAGCACCGAAGAAGTAGCGCGGTGGCGATTGCTGTCGACCGCATTCCGCTGACCGAGTGGCAGTCGAACTGTTACGTCGTTCGTGCCGATGATGCGGCGCGCGAGGCTGTTGTGATCGACCCAGGTGGCGATATTGCACTGCTCTCGCGGGTGCTGGCCGACTTGGAGCTCACGACCGCCGCGATCCTCGTGACGCACGCTGACATCGACCACATCGGCGGCGTCGCAGTGCTGGCGGCGGCGACTGGCGCAGAGGTGTGGGCGCCAGCCCAAGAAGCAGCGTTACTGCGCGAGGGACGCACCCGCACCGGACGTCCGATCGATGCGCACGACCCCGAGCACCCCGTGGGTGGCGGCGACACATTTACCGCCGGTGGCGTCGCGTTTACGGTCGTCGACATCCCCGGCCACTCGGCGGGGCACGTCGGCTTCGTTGCCGATGGCCAACTCTTTGGCGGCGACCTGCTTTTCGCGGGCTCGGTGGGCCGCACCGATTTCGTTGGTGGGAACTGGGATCAGCTGATCGCTTCGATCAGTGGGCTCTCCGACACATACGGACGTGACCTGATCGTGCATCCGGGCCACGGCGGTTCGACCACGCTCGGCCAGGAGCTCGACACGAACCCGTTCCTCGGCGAGCTGCGCTCCGCATGAAATTCCAAGCTCCGCGCGGCACCCATGACGTGTTGGCAACCGCCGACCCGCTCTGGTTCGGAACGATCGTCAAGACGATGGAAGAGCTCGCGGCTGTCTACGGCTACAACCGCATTCAGACGCCCGGCTTCGAAGACACCGGTCTCTTCCAACGCACCGCCGGCCAAGGCTCCGACATCGTCCAAAAGGAGATGTACACCTTCGCCGACCGCAGCGATCGCTCGATCACGCTGCGGCCCGAGGGGACGGCGCCGATCGCACGCGCCTACATCGAACACGGCCTGCATCGCGAGCCGCAGCCCGTCAAGCTCTTCACGATCGCCCCGATGTACCGCTACGGCGCGCCGGGCAAGGGGCGCTACCGCGAGCACTGGCAGTGGTCGGTCGAGGCGATCGGTTCGGCAGACCCGGCGATCGACGCCGAGGTGATCCAGCTC
>CAIWTI010000063.1 GCA_903915545.1 uncultured Actinomycetes bacterium
CGGCGGATCGAGGGTTCAAATCCCTCCCCCTCCGCTCCTGAAGGCCGTCCGAGAGGGCGGCCTTCGTCGTTCAGAGGGGTTGGCGTCGCGCGTTGTCGGCCCGCGCTGAGACAATCCACGTTCGTGGACGCGCCCGCTCCCACCGCACCACCCGACCACAGCGCATGGACGCGTAACGTCGAAGCGCCCCTTCGGTAGTTCCTACACACCGAGACCGGTGGCGCGGCGATCCTCCTTGCTGCGACCATCGCCGCACTGGTGTGGGCAAACATCAGCGACGTGTCCTACGAACGCGTGTGGCACACCGTCACGAGCGTGCACGTCGGAAGCGGCGGCGTTGCCCTCCCGCTCCGGGACTGGATCAACAGCGGCCTGATGGCGCTCTTCTTCTTCGTCGTTGGCCTTGAGGCACGCCGTGAGTTCGACCTGGGTGAGCTTCGCGATCGCAGCCGGGTGACGCTGCCGCTCCTCGCGGGCATCGGCGGCATGGCTGTTCCCGTCGCGATCTTTTTGGCCTTCACAGCCGGAACACCGGAGGCGCACGGTTGGGGCATCGCCATGTCCACCGACACAGCGTTTGCGCTCGGCATCCTCGCGATCGTCGGGCCACGCTTCCCCGAACGGCTGCGGAAGTTCCTGCTCACGCTCGTGGTCGTCGACGACCTCGTCGCGTTGATCGTGATCGCAGCTGCCTACACGGGCTCGGTCAGCGTGACACCCCTGATCGTGGCTGTCGGCTTCTTCGCGATCGCGATCGTCCTGCGCGCGCTCAACTTCCGGCGCGGCATGGTCTATGGCGCTGTCGGACTGGCCGCCTGGGTTGCAGTTCTGAAGTCAGGCGTTGATCCGGTCGTCGTCGGCCTAGCGCTCGGCCTCCTCACGCTGGCCTACCCCGCATCACGCAGCGACCTTGAAGCGGCCACCGAGCAGTTCCGCCAATTCCGCGAGCAGCCCACCGCAGAGCTTGCGCGCAGCGCGCGCACCGTCATGGACGCGGCGCTTTCCCCGAACGATCGCATGCAGCAGCTGTGGCATCCGTGGACGAGCTACGTGATCGTCCCGCTGTTCGCCCTCGCCAACGCCGGAATCGCACTCGACGGCCACTTCTTGCGCCATGCGATCGGATCGCCGGTGACGCTTGGTGTCCTGGTCGGATACGTGGTTGGCAAGCCGCTCGGCATCGTCGCGACATCGCTGCTGATCACGATCGCGACACGCGGCAAGCGACGCCCACCGGTCGGGTGGGCTGCTGTGTTCGGCGGGGGCAGCGTCGCGGGTATCGGTTTCACGGTTGCCCTCCTGATCGCCGGGCTCGCCTTCACCGGCGACACGTTGAAGGAAGCGAAGCTCGGCATCCTCGCCTCTGCGGTGCTGGCACCGATAATTGCGTGGCTCGTGTTCCGGGCGACCGCCGCGCTCCCCACCCGCCTTCGCATCCGGTTCCTGATGAGCAATGTCGAGGCGATCGTCGACCTCCAAGTCGAGGTCGATCCTGATCGCGACCACATTCGCGGCCCGCACGAGTCGCCCGTCACGCTTGTGGAGCACGGCGACCTTGAGTGCCCGTTCTGCGGTCGAGCCGAGCCGACGATTCGCGAGCTCCTCCAAGACTTCGGTGACCTCCGGTACGTGTGGCGACATCTCCCCCTCGCCGACGTCCATCCGAACGCACAGCTCGCTGCAGAGGCCTCCGAGGCCGCAGGAGCGCAAGGGAAGTTCTGGGAGATGCACGATCTCCTGTTCGGACATCAGGACGAGCTTGAGCCCCGCGACCTGCTGCGGCACGCTGAGTCGCTCGGCCTCGACATGGATCGCTTCTCCCACGCACTGAAATCACGGAAATACGCGTCGCGCGTCGCCGAGGACGTGGACGGCGCCGACCTCTCGGGCGTGTCTGGCACACCGTCGTTCTTCATCAACGGCGTTCGCCATCACGGCGCCTACGATCTTGCGTCACTCACCGAGGCGATTCGAGCTGCGCGCGCGCGTTCCATGCTGCGCGCCTAACCCTGCCAGCGGCTACCCTCAGTGGCGCTACGGAGAGGTGTCCGAGTGGCCGAAGGAGCGCGACTGGAAATCGCGTAAGTGCCGAAAGGTGCTTCGAGGGTTCAAATCCCTCTCTCTCCGCCAAAAGTGCCACGTTAGAACCCCGCGAGCCGCGAATGGTCGCGGGGTTTCTTTTTGTCCGGCCGCTGGGGGCGCCCCTAGGCGCTTGTCGCGGCCTTCTGGCCGGGGTCTGGTGCCTTCTGGCGTCGTCGGCATCGGGGTTGTCCTGGGGCGCGTTC